>JBOFTL010001311.1:0-9232 GCA_051652045.1 Microcoleus sp.
TGTAATGTGCATCAATGCTGAGGCTTATTTTTATTACCAGGCACAGCGCTGCACTCCCGATATTAATTCGTACTTCAAGGAAGCGCCGAAGATGGACTTAAATAATGCGGTGGAATACTACAACACGACATTAAATACTATTTCGTCTTCGTTAAGTTCGACATCTTTGAATTCGGTGTGGAATCCCGAAGATTTGAATAGCCGAGAGTCGATTATCTGTGAAGGTGAATTTATTAATAATTGAATTGTTTCTGGAGTTAATATTGAGCGAGACAGATTGCTATACTTTCGATGGCGGTCGATCGTAACTTTACGGATATTATCCAATGCTTTTATCGCGTCCGATCGGATGTTTGTAGTGAGGACTGAAGTCCTCGAACGCCTGCGGACTGAAGTCCTCACTACAAACTGCTCGTTCTGACAACACTTACATAAAAGTCAGACTGTTTTGTCTTTAAAAATCTTATTATTAAGTAAAAGCACTGAACAAATACAATACAGGACTCAAAGACAGCAATTTAGCTCGATCTATTAAACAAAATTAGGCTTGACGTAAGAGCTTGTGATTAATATTATAGAAAATAAAGCTGTGCGATAATGAATACGTTTATACTGCCAGACTACACGATCGACACCTCGATCTCCGAAGGTTGCAATACCAGTGTTTACCGAGGAATTAGAAAGTCAGACGCACAACCAGTAATCATCAAAATCCTCAAAGCTGAATTTCCTACTCTCGAACAAATTACCAGGTTAAAAAACGAGTACAAAATTACTCAGCATTTATACGCAGAAAGCATCGTCAAATCCTACAGTCTCGAAACATATCACAACCGTCTCGCCCTAATTTTAGAAGACTTTGGAGGGCAAGCCCTCAGCCAAATCATATTAAAAACCCAAAAACTTTACTTGACAGAGTTTTTAAACATTGGCATTCAACTAGTATCAGCCATCGATTCGCTGCATCAAAATGGCATCATTCACAAAGACATCAAACCTGCCAACATTATCATCAACCCGGACACAGGAACAGTCAAGCTTACTGACTTCAGCATCGCTTCGCGGTTGAATAAAGAAAACACTCAAATTAATAGTGCTAATTTAGTTGAAGGTACGATCGCATATATGTCTCCCGAACAAACTGGGAGAATGAATCGCACTTTAGATTATCGCAGCGATTTCTATTCCCTCGGCATTACATTTTACGAAATGCTGACAGGGGAATTGCCATTTAACAGCAACGATGTTTTGGAACTGATTCACTGTCACATTGCCAAACATCCAGTACCGCCTCGCGAATTGCTAAAGTCTGCCGGAAATGAAGGTGAAATTCCGCAAGTTATTTCCAGTATTGTGATGAAGCTGTTGGCGAAAAATGCTGAAGATAGATATCAAACGGCGGCCGGGTTGAAAGCAGATTTAGAAAATTGTTTGAATTCTTGGCAAGCAATTGGAGAAGTTGTTAATTTTTTACCGGGACAGTTGGATCGTTCGGGACAATTATCAATTCCTCAAAAACTCTACGGGCGAGAAGTTGAAGTAGCTAATTTGTTGGCTGCTTTTGAAAGAGTAGGAACCCAAAATGTAGAAACACCAACGGAGGAAAACAACTTAATTCCAGGACGCAGCGAAATAGTTTTAGTGTCGGGTTATTCGGGAATTGGCAAAACAGCAATTGTTAATGAAGTTCATAAGCCAATTGTCCGGCAACGCGGCTATTTTATCAACGGCAAATTCGACCAATTCAAGCGCAATATTCCCTATGCAGCTTTGATTCAAGCTTTTCAGTCATTAATCGGACAATTGTTGACTGAAAGTAGCGAAAAATTGCAAGTTTGGCGGGAAAAATTAGCGGCAGCGTTGGGTGCAAACGGTGCCGTAATTGCTGATGTAATTCCTGCAATCGAACTGATTGTTGGCAAACAGCCGGAAGTGCCGCAATTGGGGCCGGCAGAATCTCAAAATCGATTTAATCGAGTTTTTCAACAGTTTATCGGCGTCTTTACTCAAGCAGAACATCCGCTGGTAATCTTCTTAGACGATTTGCAGTGGGCTGATTCGGCATCGCTGAATTTAATGCAATTGTTGGTTGGCAATTCGGACAGTCAATACTTGCTGTTAATCGGTGCTTACCGCGATAATGAAGTCAGTCCGACTCATCCGTTAATGCAGTCGATCGAACAAATTGAAACAACTGGTACTCCCGTCACTAATATCGTCTTACAACCGCTGAATTTTGAGAATGTTGGTGAATTAATTGCCGATACCCTCACCGTATATCGTCACTGGGAAACAGCGGGTAATTTAGAAAGCGGGAATGAAAAAGTCAGATTGCTGGCTGAGTTGATTTTTAATAAAACGGGCGGAAATCCCTTTTTTATCACGCAACTTTTGCAAGCACTTTATCAAGAAAACTTGTTGCAATTTGAATATAGCAGCGGTAGTTGGCAGTGGAATCTAGCCGAAATTCAGGCGATCGGCATTACTGATAAAAGTGTGGTAGAATTGGTAGCTTCACGCATCAAAAAATTGCCAGAAACGACACAGCAAATATTAAAACTGGCTGCTTGTATCGGCGATAAATTTAGTCTTGATGTCTTGTCAATTGTCAGCAAACAATCTGCGACGCAAGCAGCTAGCGAACTTTGGGCGGCCTTGCAAACTGGATTGGTTTTGCCGTTGAGTAATGCTTACAAAATTCCGCTGGTTGGAGGCTGGGAAGGCAATAATTTGCCGGGGCTAGCACGGGGACACCGCCACTACGGAGAATCGAAGATTTCCTATAAATTCCTGCACGACAGAGTGCAGCAAGCTGCCTATTCTTTAATTCCTGAAAGTGATAAAAAAGAAACTCATTTCAAAATCGGTAAATTGCTGTTAGAAAATACTCCGGCTGCCGAGATTGAAGAAAATGTGTTTGATATTGTCAATCAATTGAATATCGGTGTTGAATTCCTTGCAGAAAAAGCCGAAACAGATGAACTAGCAAAACTAAACCTCATTGCTGGGAAAAAAGCCAAAGCATCCAATGCGTATGAAGCTGCTGTCAGGTATTTGAATATTGGTTTAGAACTCATTAATTCCTTTGACGCAATAAGTTTAGGGAGTTTGAGTTGGGAAACTGATTATGAATTGACTCTGAACCTGCACGTAGAAGCAGCGGAGGCAGAGTATCTTAATACTAATTTTGGGCGATCGCAAGAATTAGCCGATATCGTTTTGCTAAAAGCTACAAATAAGCTCGATCGAATTAAAGGCTACGAACTGCAAATCCAGTCTTATTTTTGTCAAAAGCAGATTTTACAAGCCATAGATATTGGTTTGCAAGCTTTGGAAATACTGGGAATTTCCCTATCTGAAATTCCCCCAGAGGGTCTGACTGGAATTAAGTTACCTTCACTTGATGAACTCAACCAAATTCCTGTAATAACTGATGGCTATCAATTGGCTATTATGCGGATACTTGCGATGCTAGTTTCTCCGGTTATGATCGCAAAATCAGAACAATTGCCACAACTTATCTTCACGATGGTCAATTTTTCTACCAGCCGGGGCAATTCAGCACTTGGGGCGATTGCCTATAGTTGGTATGGTGTGATGATGACTGCGGTATTGGGAGAGATAGACGCTGGATATCATTCTGGACAGTTGGCTGTGAAGCTATTAGACCAATTCAATGCTAAAGAAATTAAATGCAACGTTAATAACACATTTAACGCTTTAATACGGCACTGGAAAGACCATGCCAAAAAGACAATTTTACCTTTAATAGATGCCATGCAAAGTGGCTTAGAAACAGGTGATATACAATACAGCGTTTACGCTAGCTACAACTGTTTGATAGGTGTATTATTTATCGGAGAGCCGCTAAATACTGTAGAAGAAAAGCAGTTACAATACTTTAGTTTAGCACAGCAACTAAAACAAGAGCTGCCGAAAGACATAATTGAAATATGGGGACAACTTCTTTTAAGATTACAAAATAAATCTGCAAATAAATTTCAAATTGCAGATGAAAATCTCAATGAAAAAGAAATATTGCCTCGACTGCAAAGAACAAACAATACAATGGGAATCTTTAATTTTTATTGTGCGAACATGGTGAGTCATTACTTCTTCAAAGAGTTCAATAAAGCAGTTGCTAACGGATCGTTAGCTGCCGGATATACACAAGCAGTAATTGGCTTTATAATCGTTGGTACGCACAATTTTTACTATTCCCTAGCACTTCTCGCTGCATACCCAACTGCTGACTCTGCAACACAAGAAAAACATTTGATGCAAGTAGCAACAAATCAGGAACAAATGCAGAAATGGGCGCATCACGCCCCGATGAATTACCAACACAAGTACGATTTGGTAGAGGCCGAAAAAGCTCGCGTTTTTGGTAAGGATTGGGAAGCAGCAGATTATTATGACAAAGCTATTGCAGGCGCAAAAGAGCAGGGATACATTCAAGAAGAAGCACTCGCTAACGAACTTGCCGCCGAGTTTTACTTCTCTCGCAAAAAGGACAAAATCGCTGAAGTTTATCTTACAGAAGCTTACTACGGTTACATCCACTGGGGAGCGATCGCGAAAGTTAAAGATTTAGAAATTATCTATCCCCAATTAGTCGCTCAAACCCTCATTCAAGAAAAGAAAAACCGCGATTTAACTATAACTGCGACGACAACCACCACCAACAGCGATTTTAGCAAAACCTTAGATATCAACACATTAATCAAAGCATCTCAAGCTATTACCAGCGAAATTGTCTTGGATAAATTGCTTGCCCGATCGATCGAGATTTTGTTAGAAAATGCGGCGGCTCAAAAAGCAGTGCTGATGCTCTACAAAGATGTCAATCTGCTCGTACAAGCAGTTTGCACTGCCGATCGCAAACAAGCAGCAGTCTTGCAATCCATTCCCGTTGAAAACAGCAAAGATGTGCCAGTGTCGATCGTAAATTATGTTTCCCGAACTCAAAAAGAATTGGTTTTAAATAATGCAGCATCAGATAAATTGTTCGCGGAAGATCCATATATTGTCAGCCGCCAGCCCAAGTCAATTATTTGCAATCCTGTCATTATTCTCGGCAAACTCACGGGGATTATTTATCTGGAAAATAACTTAGCTGTCGGTGCATTTCCTCCTGAAAGATTGCAAGTTTTACAAGTGCTAACTTCTCAAGTTGCGATCGCCCTGGAAAATGCCAGACTCTACGTACGGGAACAAGAGAAATCCCAGCAGCTAGCACAATCTTTGCAGAAATTACAGCAAACTCAAGCCCAACTCGTGCAAACGGAAAAAATCTCAAGTTTGGGGCAATTAGTAGCAGGAGTCGCCCACGAAGTCAATAACCCCGTCGGCTTTATTTGCGGCAATCTCCACCACGCTAACGATTACGTGCAAGACTTGATTTGCATCCTCAATCTTTACCAGCAACACTATCCGAATCCGGTGGAGTCAATTGCAGCAGCAGCAGCAGATATGGAACTCGATTATCTGATCGAAGATTTGCCAAAAATGCTGGGTTCCATGCAGTTAGGAATCGATCGCATCCGAGATATCATGCAATCGTTGCGGAATTTCTCGCGGGTTGACGGTAATGAGAAAAAACCTGCCGATATTCATGCAGGGATTGAGAGTACGTTGATGATTTTGCAACACCGATTGAAAGCTAAAGCCGAACGTCCGGCTATTCAAGTTATTAAAGAATACGGATCTTTACCTGCGGTTGAATGTTACAGCGGACAACTCAATCAGGTGTTTATGAATTTGTTGGGAAATGCGATCGATGCTTTGGATGAATTTAATGCCACTAGAACTTACGCCGAAATTGAAAAGCAGCCGAATATTATTACAATTTGCACTGAAGTGAAGGAAGAAGGAAGAGGCGAAAAAATTGATAGTTTTGCGGTGATTCGGATTAAAGATAATGGGCCGGGGATACCAGAAGCTACTCGGTGTAAATTGTTTGAACCGTTTTTTACCACTAAACCGGAGGGTAAAGGTACGGGGTTGGGTTTATCGATTAGCTATCAGATTGTTGTGGAAAAACACGGCGGGTCGATCGAATGTATTTCGGAACCCGGAAAAGGTACGGAATTTGTCTTAACAATTCCTTTTTGAGCTGACGGAGTGCTATAGTTTTTATCTGGGCAGATCGTGAATTTTGGAAAATTATTCCTGAATTTTATTGCGTCCGTTCGATCGACCGAAATAAGATGTTTGTAGTGAGGACTTCAGTCCTCGTTCATCTGCAGACTGAAGTCCTCACTACAAACCGCTTTATCTACCAATACCTACATATTGAAAACCAGCAGTTTCTAAAGCCTTTTTGTCTAAGAAATTGCGGCCGTCAATCATCACAGGATGGTTCATCAACTTCGCCATTTTCTCGTAATCTAAATTGCGAAACTGTTCCCAGTCAGTTACCAAAACCAAGGCATCGCAACCATCTGCGAGTCGTTCCGGATCGGTTTCTACCAAAACTCCCGACAAACCGTGACGCATTCCTGTTTGAGATACCAGCGGATCGTAAGCTTTAACTTTCGTTCCCAAGCGGTTTAAATTTTCAATTAAATTCAGCGCCGGCGCATCGCGCAAATCGTCAGTATCCGGCTTGAAAGTTAAACCTAAAAGTCCGACAGTTTTGCCTTTGAGAATCTTCAAAACTTGCTGCAATTTTTCAATAGCTATCGACCGCTGCCGTTGGTTAACTTCGACTGCAGCTTTCAGCAAATGCGCCTCATAACCGTAATCATCAGCAGTGTGAACTAAAGCCGAAACATCTTTGGGGAAACAAGAACCGCCCCAACCGATTCCTGCTTGCAAAAACTTGCCGCCAATTCGCGAATCTAAACCGATACCTTTTGCTACTTGAGTAACATCTGCACCGACGCGATCGCAAATATTAGCTACTTCATTAATAAAGCTTATTTTGGTAGCCAGAAAAGCATTAGCTGCGTACTTAATCATTTCCGCCGAACTGATATCTGTCATTACTACAGGCACTTCAGGTAAAGAGGAATTTTCAGCAAACTTGCGATCGACGATCGGCCGATATAATTTTACCATCATGTCTATCGCCCGTTGAGAATTGCTGCCGAGAACGATGCGATCGGGATTAAAAGTATCGAATACAGCACTGCCTTCCCGCAAAAATTCAGGATTGCTAACTACATCAAATTCAGCACCAATTTTGGCAGCTACTTCCTCACCGGTATCCCCTTCCACACTTTGAGCTTTTTGACGTTCCGCCAAACCGTCGAGGACAATTCTCCGCACCCAATCTCCCGAACCGATGGGCACTGTTGATTTATTTACTATCACTTTGTAGTCGCCGTCGAGGTGAGCTCCAATGCCGCGGGCAACCGCTTCTACGTAACGAGTATCGCTTTCTCCTGTAGGTAAAGGAGGCGTTCCTACTGCAATAAATAAAATCTCGCCGTGAGCTACTCCTGCTGCTAAATCTGATGTAAATTCTAAATTGCCCGATGCCGATGCCGAAGACATCAATTCAGACAGTCCGGGTTCAAAAATGGGGGACTGTCCGGACTTCATTAATTTAACTTTTTCTTCGTTGTTATCTACGCAAATGACCTGATGTCCGATGTGGGCCAAGCAAGTGCCGGTGACTAAACCAACGTATCCTGTACCGATGACGCAAACACGCATATAAATCTCCTCAAAGTTAGTAAACAGTTGATAGTTGACCTGTGGGGAATAGGTAATGGGGAATGGGGAATTGGTAATTTGCAGTTCTACCCCTCTTCCTTCTTCCTTCATTTATAGAGTGGAGGGTTGAGAGTTGACCTGGGACAGTTGTCATTCGTCAGAAGAAGGAAGAAGTAGATGCTAGGTGGTAAGTAGCAGGTGGTAGAAACAACCTAAAACCTAAAACCTAAAACCTAGGACCTAAAGCCTCTCCCCCTCTCCTATTCTCTACTTGTTTCCCTCAATGCGATCGCGAAAATCCTTTATAGTCAATTCTAAACCTTCATCTAGCGGAACAGTTGGCTCCCACCCCAACCAAGTTTTAGCACGAGTGATATCCGGTTGTCGCTGTTTTGGATCGTCTTGGGGCAGCGGTTTGAAGATAATTTCCGCGCCTGGATTAATCGTGTTTTGAATTTTCTGTGCCAATTCCAAGATGGTATATTCGCCGGGATTTCCCAAATTCATCGGTCCGATTTGGTCGCTGTTCATCAGCCGAATAAATCCTTCTACCAAATCGGAAACGTAGCAAAAACTCCGAGTTTGGGAACCGTCGCCGTAGACAGTCAGCGGTTCATTTCGCAAAGCTTGAACGATAAAATTACTCACCACTCGACCGTCATTTTCCAACATTCTCGGGCCGTAGGTGTTGAAAATTCGCACTACTCGAATGTCTACCCCATTCTGTCGGTGATAATCAAAAGATAGCGTTTCAGCTACTCGCTTGCCTTCATCGTAACAACTGCGAATTCCGATACAATTTACATTACCGCGATAATCTTCTGGTTGGGGGTGAACGTCAGGATCGCCGTATACTTCCGATGTCGAAGCGAGAAAGAATCTTGCCTTCACCCGCTTCGCCAATCCCAGCATATTTAGCGTTCCGATGACATTAGTTTTGATTGTCTTTACGGGATTGTACTGATAGTGTACGGGCGACGCCGGACAAGCCAGATGGTAAATTTGATCTACCTCTAAGCGAATCGGTTCCGTGATGTCGTGGCGGATCAGCTCAAAATAAGGGTTGTCCATCCATTTGAGGATATTGCGTTTAGTCCCGGTATAAAAATTATCCAGGCAGACTATCTCGTGTCCTTGGGCCATTAAGCGATCGATCAGGTGGGAACCGATAAAACCCGCGCCGCCGGTGACTAAAATTCTCATGGGGGAAACTGCCGTTCTGTTTGCCGTTCTGTTTGGAGTGTAAGAGTGCCGTACAACTTTCAGTCGATCGACTCAAACTTGTTAACAGAATAACAAAATTTCGATCGCATATGTAAAGACTTATCCGCAACTTTGATGAAATCTTAAATTTACTTAGTATTTTCCAATACGTTCCAGATCGTGCGATCGATGTTACAGGCAAGCTAGCTAATTTTATTTATAGTTCGGAAATTCCGAAAAAATACTGTTGACATTATTTTCAAACTGAAGATAAAATTGTGACTCTCGATTTGTGTGACTCATTTTAGCGTTTGTAGTAAGGACTTCAGTCCGTTCTATTTTGCTAACTAAAGTCCGCACTACTAAC
>JBOFTL010001312.1:0-13095 GCA_051652045.1 Microcoleus sp.
CCATTCACCAATTCCCGGCCAAATTCGCATTGTTAAAGGCTCGATCGCACTTTCCCCAATAAATTGTTTGACAGGTCCGATCGCAATTATTCCCCCACCGCGCGCGTACAATGGCATTTTTTCCAAAGGCGCGTGAGCCAAAATATGCGTCGGGCCGTGATAGCATTCACCAGTCCACCAATCGTACCAAGTACCCTCTGGCAAATACACGACACAGTGTTCGACTCCGGGGCGGTAAATCGGTGCAGCCATTAGCGACGGGCCGAGCAATACTCGATCGTAAAGTTGATAGGTAGTTCGATCGCGCGGAAAATGATAAAGTAACGGTCGTAAAATCGGCGTTCCTGTCGTTGCAGCTTCCCAAAATAAGGTGTAAATGTAGGGCAATAATTGATATCGCAAATTGATGTATTCGCGGCAAATTTTCTCGGTGCGATCGCCAAAAACCCACGGTTCGTGCTGGGCTGTACTCAGCGCCGAATGACCGCGCATCAACGGATATAGCATTCCTACTTGCATCCAACGTGCGAACAATTCAGCAGTTGCATTCCCCGCAAAACCGCCGATGTCGCAACCGACAAATGCTACGCCGGAAAGCCCCATATTGCACAGCATCGGGATCGACATTTCCAAATGTTCCCACAGCGATTGATTGTCGCCCATCCACACTGATGAATAACGCTGCACGCCCGCAAATCCCGATCGCGTCAACACAAAAGATCGATCGCCAGATCGCAGTTTTTGCAACCCTTCAGCACAAGCTTTTGCCATCATCAACCCGTATAAATTGTGGGTTTCCGCGTGAGTAGAAAGCGCTTCTGGCGGGCCCTGCGGTGCATCCAGGGGAAACCAAATGTGCTCGCCGCCATCACCAAAAGGCCTTTCCGCGATCGCGGGTTCGTTCATGTCGTTCCAAATCCCCGCAACGCCCATATCTGTAAGGCTTTGGTGCAATTCTCCCCACCACTGGCGCACGTCGGGGCGCATGAAGTCGGGAAATACGGCTTTATCCGGCCAAACGTAGCCGTGGAAAAGCTTTCCGTCTGCTGTGCGCACGAAATAATCGTTTTCCACACCGCGATCGAATATTTCGTAATCTGCTTCCGGTTCGTATTTGACGCCCGGATCGACAATCGTTACTACTTTGAAACCGGCTGCTTTTAAATCTGCAATCAGTTTCGCCGGATCGGGAAAACGTTTCGGACTCCAAGTAAAAACGCGGTAGCCGCGCATATAGTCGATGTCGAGGTGAATCACATCGCAGGGAATGGTGCGATCGCGAAATTCCTTCGCCAACTCGCGCACAACGTCCTCGGATTCGTAACTCCAGCGGCATTGGTGGTATCCTAACGCCCATTTTGGCACCATTGGCATCCGGCCGGTTAACTGGGTGTAGGTGGCTAAAATTTGGGCGGGTTCGGGGCCGTAAATGATGTAGTAGTCGAGCTCTGTGTCTCTGGTTTCCATTCGCAAAACCCCAGGGGTTTCTGCGCCGATGTCGAATTGACTCCAAAATGTGGTGTTGAAAAAGATGCCGTAAGCGCGATCGGGATTGAGGGCGATGTAAAATGCGATCGCCTGGTACATTTCATCGGTAAGGGAATTGTAGTCGAGGGAATCGGTTGTCCAATTTGTCTTGACTTCGGAGAGTTTGTCGAGAAAGCCGGTGCGTTCGCCGAAACCGTAAAAATGTTCTTCTGCTTCGATCTTTTTCCAGGCTGCGGTTGCGCCGGTGCGCCATCCCATCGCCGATTCGCAGTCGCAAGCAAAGGGTTTTCCTGATTTGTCAAAGCATTGAATTGAAGTGCGATCGCGCTTGACAGAAATTGTTATTTGTGCTGTTTCAATTTCGATTTTTTTGTCTGTTTCTCGGACTTCAAAAGGTGCGATTTTCCACTGTTCGTCGGGGAGAGTTACTGAGTGCGATCGAGCTTTAAATTCACCTGTTGGAGACATTCGCACTCTGACTAAATTTGGTGCGAGGATGGTAATTTTTAATGAGGCATTGGTGCAGTTGAAGTGAAGGGCGCGATCGGTCTTATCTATAGATTTTATGGAGCCGATCGTTGACCAAGGCTGTTCGGTAGTTTGGAGTTTTCCGAAGTATTGCGGCATATACTTTGACTCGAAATATTATCGATTTTGCTGCGAGCTGTTTGGTGTTGTCATCTGACAAAAGGCTGAATTACAAAGATATATAGCGATCGCGCGTCAGGATCTAAGAGGGAATGGGGATTGAGTGCCTTCCGTGGGGCAGGATGAAGCATTTGGATATGAAATATCGCGTTTCGATCGAATATTGTCGCCCAAATGCTTCATCCCTACACCACTAAAAGAAAGGCTTGCTGTCTTACAAGATGTCCAATGGGTTCTATTATCAGTTTCAATTTATCAAAACTTGCAATAATTCACCGCGACACCGACAACAATGCGGTCACGAAAGCATTTTCCCAACCTCCATAATAAGGTGCGCAGACTCGGGCTACTTCCTCATGTGAACAGTTCCAATTAGAGAAACTAATAATATTGCCATAAACGGCCTTCTCGTGAAATAAATTATCTGCCTCTAAACTCGACGATTGTAAATTAAAGATTCGCTCTCGATCGGTCGGCGTATAATCGATCGCGATGCTAAAACTATAGCCGCACTGTTTTAAAACCGATAAACAATCAAGAGTCCCCTTGAGGAACTTCGGCGACCAACCTCTTTTCGCCTGTTTTCGACTCACGCCGCCGCCATATTCAAACATGACAATTTTGGGGAGTCGCGTTTCGGGAAGTTCGACAAATTGCTCGATAATTGTTGACTCCCATCCTTCAACATCCAGCTTTAAACAAGTCAGAGTTTGGGTTTGAAGTCGATCGAGTAAGGTCGAAAGTCGCATCGATGGAACTTGTCGTGCGGTTTTGGAAGAACCAAACCAATCGGGAGATAAAGAACTAAAATTCCGATTGAAAAGACCGGCAAACGTGCCAAGATATAAAGACCGATCGCCATTAATATCGGACAGACAACTTTCGATTAAAGGAATAGAATTTTTCTGGCAAAGTCGGCGCAGTTTATTCGTAGGAATGGGTTCTACCGCTACTGTGGGAAACCCCAAAGCAGCAAACTGTTCGCAATAAAAGGCAAAAGTGCCAACACCCACATCAAGGCACATTCCCTTGCGTTCGGGATCGACAGCGGGCAAACAATGAGCTAATAAGGCTTTACAACAAGCTTCAACGTGCATAATTTAGATGGGGAATCTTTGAGAAATGTCGATCGCTCAAAGTATAGCTGACTTTGCTCATTATGATAGACTAACTATGGAAAAAGCCTTGTTAACCAGCTCTGTGCTTGGGTATAATCTGAAAATATGCCAACTATTTTACGAGTCGGTCCTTACCGACTATATTTTTACAGTCATGAACCGAACGAGCCACCGCACGTACATATCGATCGCGATCGTTCGACAGCTAAGTTTTGGCTCGAACCAGTCAGTTTAGCAAGTAATATTGGATTCAGTGCTAAAGAATTGGGTAAGTTGCAGGCGATCGTACAAGAAAATCAAGAAATACTTTTGGAGGCTTGGTATGGGTATTTTGGCAATTCGAGCAGATGAGAGAGTTAAAAACGTCTACTTTACCGAAGAAGCAATTACTGTCGATCTGATGGATGGGAGGATAATTACTGTTCCTCTAGCTTGGTATCCAAGACTGTTTAATGCTACTCCAGAGCAAAGACTAAAATGGGAAGTTTGCGGTGGTGGTTATGGCATTCATTGGGAAGAAATTGATGAGGATCTGAGTACAGAGGGAATGCTGAGGGGAGCACCTGCACCAAAAGCATCAACCTCAACCTGAAATAGAATGTTTTGTAAGGCATCAAACATTTGGATATGCTCTCACATATATCTGGGCAAACTCCAAATCTTCCTGAGATAAGTATGGGTAATCCTCGCGAATTACCTCCGCTGATTCACCGCGATCGAGCATCGAACCAACCCGGCGAACTGTGAGGCGACTATTGGGGAAAATGGTTTCTCCTCCCATAATATTTGAGTCGGTAACTAAACGCTTTTGCCAATTTTTGAAACGTGTAATTGTGTCCGACAATTCAAGGGCGATCGCGTCTTTATCCCTCACCTGCTACCTCCCAAATACTTGCAAAATTTTCTTTACTCCGTTCCTTTCCAGTCTCTCAAACCGCTGTCGTTCATCCGCAGTAAAAACAGTTGTCACTTCTCTTTTATCTGACATTTGTGCTTCCAAAACTCCACGGTTGAAGAAAACAACTTCACCGGAACCAAAAAAGACGATCGCCCTTACCCGATTGCCTTTCAGCCAATATCCCACTCCATCTCCCACTTCCATCAAAGCTTCTGATGCACTAATAATAATTTTACTACCACCATTGACCGAACACATCATGTAGCTAACATTTTTGACAATTTTTGTAGCTTTTTCACAGGGTTGAGCCTGAAGTTCTTTCAATTCTCGATCGTAATTTTCCCAATTCATTAAAGGCTCAATTTGATTCAGCAAACAGCGATCGGGTATCTCATCACCATCATCATCCATGCGGAGGTCGTCTTGTTGTCCGTCACGATCGCAATCAATTGCAGGCCCGATTTGCGTGCTGGGTTTCGCGGATTGTGCTAGTACACCGCCACCGATGGCAGAGCTTAATAATAGCAGGGCGATCGGCAATAATTTTACAAATGTCATGTCGAAAAAATATTCTTGATTAATTAAATTTAACCACTATAGCGATCCTAAATCATTTGTAAAATTCTTCTTACTCCCTCGCCAGCGAGTTCTGGGAGGGTTGGGGTGGGGTAAAAAATTTACGACTCCTGCAAGGATCGCTATATTTGAAAACTCTTGCTCCTTAACAAGGGGGGCTGGGGGGAAAGAAAACACGCCCTAGGGAGGAGAGAAGCGTTATAATAATCGATAACTAATAACAATCGGCCGATCGCTATGGTACTTTTAACTGAAAAAATTTCTGCAAACGAGTTAGCAAATTTAGCCGTAAATTTGATTCAAAAAGCAGGATGTGAATACGGTGACGTGCGTTTTTGCAGTTACCGCAGCCAAAATCTTTACGCGCGCGATCGATCTTTAAGCAATTTATCAGATAATGTTAGTTCCGGTTTTGGCGTGCGAGTGCTGTTAGACGGTGCTTGGGGTTTTGCCGCCAGTCACAACAAAACGCTGGAAGAAGTTGCCAGAATCGTCGCTTTAGCTGTAGAAATTGCTAAAGGCAGCCGCTTAACTCAAAGGGAACCTGTACGCTTAGTTCCAGTGGAAAAATATGTCGATACCTACATTACGCCGATCGAAATCGATCCTTTTTCCGTACCTGTTGCTGACAAAGCAGAATTGCTGGTAAATATCAACGATCGACTGCTATCCTACGGTGACAAAGGTATCAAAAAAGCTTGGTCTTTCCTGCTATTTAACCGCGAAGATAAGGTTTTTGCTTCTACTGAAGGTTCGCTCATCGAACAAACTATTTACCGCAGCTATCCGAGTTTTGGCTGCATGGCAATTGCTAACGGTGACGCGCAAAAACGCAATTACGAACGCCCGCCCTTAAATATCGGTTACGAACATATCAATCCCGCCGATTTGCTAGGTCAAATAGATAGAGTTGCGACCGAAGCAATTGAAAAAGTTAACTCTCCGAAAGCACCAGCAGGTATTTGTAAATCGCTGATTCTCAAACCGACTAATTTATTTTTGACGATTCACGAATCCGTCGGACATCCCACAGAATTAGACCGCGTTTACGGCTACGAATCTAATTTTGCAGGCACTAGCTTTGCGACTACCGATAAGTTAAATCAATTGCAATACGCCGCACCTTGGGTGAACTTTAAGTGCGATCGCACTCAACCGCACGGTCGCGGTACGATGGGTTACGATGATGAAGGCGTAAAATCGCAAGATTGGTATGTCGTAAAAGACGGAATTCTAGTTGATTACCTCACTGACAGAGAAACAGCTTACCGCCTTGGAAGAGGTAGCAGCAACGGTGCTGCTTGTGCTGATAGTTGGGCGAGCGTACCGATGGTAAGAATTCCGAATTTAGGATTGGAACCGGGGCCGGATGGTGGCAGTCATACTGCTACTTTGGCTGAGATGATTGCTGATACCGAAGATGGGATTTTAATTGATGGAATTGGCAGTTTTTCGATCGACCAACAGCGGCGCAATTTTCAATTCGGCGGCGATGCTTTTTGGAAAGTAGAAAAAGGTCAAGTTGTTGGAATGTTGAAAGATGTAACTTATCATTCCATGACGACGGATTTTTGGAATAAAATAGATGCGATCGGACCTGTTTCAGAGCGCGTGCAATGCGGTACAAATATGTGCGGCAAAGGCGAACCGATACAGATAGCTCAAATGACTCACGCTTGCGTTCCGGTGCGAGTAAAAGACATTCAAATTGGGAATGATAATGGGTAATGGGTAATGGGTAATGGGTAATGGGTAATGGGTAATGGGTAATGGGTAATTGATAGGATTGAGATCTTGTACCATTCTCAATAACCTGATATATATCGGTAAGGTGCGCACTGCGCACCCTACATAACTGAAATAGAACTATTTATCATCCAAAGTTATCTCAATAATAATTGTTTATACCACCCAAACTCAGTCAACCCGTTAGAATAGGGTACAGCCACTCCTATTCGAGTACCATAACCCCTTACTTACCACCACCTTCACCCATGAGCATCACCCTTTCCCCCGAACAAGAACAACTCATACTTGCCCAACTCGCCACCGGACGATACAGCAGCCGAGAAGAAGTCCTATCCGTCGCCCTGCTTTTGCTACAAAAATTCAGCGACGACTATGCTACCTGGCTCGAAGAAACCCGAAAGAAAGTTGAAATTGGCTTAGCTCAAATCGAACGGGGTGAAGTTTTAGATAGCGAAACCGTTATCGCCCAACTCGAACAAAAGATCGATCGTGCTCGTGCAGGAGCCTCATGAATCGCTACCTCATCTCCCAAGCGGCGAGTCAAGATCTGCAAGCAATTCTCGATTATTTTCTCACCCGAAGTATCGACGCAGGAGATCGATTTGTTCGGGAATTCAACCGCAAATGTAAAAATCTGACGAGTTTCCCTAATATGGGTCGAATCTATCCTGAAATTGCTCCCGAACTACGTGGCATTCTTCTCGATAGCTACATTATCCTCTACAAAGTTGTTGGGGACACCATTACAATTGTTCGTGTTGTGAGCGGCTACCAAGATTTATCTAACCTTGGAGATTTGTCATGATTCTCGCCAAACTGCTTGCCTTATGACTCTGCATATTTGGCTCTAATTTGCTCTAGAGTCAAGCCTTTTCCTTCTCTGAGATTCTGTCTCGCCCGATCTATTCTCGCTCTAAACAGCGGACTGCACAGCAGTAACTTCTCCCACCAATCATCCGACTCTTCCAGCCCGATTAAAATTCCCACAGGAACTCCTTGCTGAGTAATAATGACATACTCTTTTTCTGCAATTTCCAGATAACTGACCAGATCGTTTTTAACGTCATCAATGGGTACTTCTCTCATTCCTGACTCCTACCAAACTCAGCCAACCATTGAATAGATGCTTCTTTTTCTTTAATAGCTAAGACTTCTACAATTCCATCATCGATTGCATAGATAACGTCATAAAAGACACGAAGGTTATCGACACGGAGACGATACTGAGGTTGTTCTAAGTTTTCGAGACGCTTAATTCGACTTTTGCTAATTTTTTCAGGTTCGTATCTCAGATGCAATTCGATCGCGTCCAGCACTTTTGCTCTATCTGTCGCTCTTAATGAGAAAATATCCTCATCAGCTTCAGGTGCAAATATAATTTCATACCTCACACGCTTACATCCCAAGTTCACTTTTGTAGTGTAGCATGATTTTTAAATTTAACATTTATCCAGGCGATCGCTGCTTGCAAAAGTAAGGAAATCCTCCCAAATAGCGACTCGATGAACTCTCAGCCTTTGAAGACCATATCTTTGCAGAAAAACACAGTGGCGAAACCGTATGTTCGCATTAATCGCCCACAGAATAGAAGTGTTCGGGGGGCGTAGAATTGCAGCCTGCCCTTGATATGTGGTTTTTAGGGAAAGGAAATTCATTGCCTATCTGGATTTGGGGCTCTACAATACGTATAAAGAGTTGACTGTATCCGATGTTATACCCTGCTGGAGTTTTGAATGATTAGCGATCGCCTCTCTCATTTACAATCTGAAGTTCAACTGTATTACAAGCAACTGGCGGGCAAGGAAAAAGCGAAACGAATGGCCGAACAGGCGGAAAAGGAACGCATTCAGCAGGGGGTAGACGAACTCAAACGAGAACTCGGCGGTGTCGAACGGGAATATTGGCTGCGTTGGCGGATGGAAATTAGCGGGTTGACGATTCCAGAGGCGGATGCGGAAGAACTGGCGACGGGAATGCTTCAGGAGGTGGAGATTCTGGAGTTTGAGCCGCAGGTGCAGAGTAATGCTGAATTGATGAAGGTGTTGCACGAGATTAAGGCGGAACTGAGTAAGCCGGGAATTCCAGCCGCAGGAAAGCTGAAGGCGGCGATTCCGCTGTTGCCGGGGGTGATTTCCTACGAGATGGAGTTGGATACGGAAGGCTTGTTGCGGCGGACGTTTCCCACGTTTTGTAAGTTGGCAGACAAGTTAAAAAAGTAGAGGGCTTCGTTCCGGGAAATCGGCTGGGAAGTGTGACTCCATCAATGCAGGTGCGGAGGCCGATGGGGGCGGAGCAAAATGAAAAAATTACTATTGTTAGTGTTGCCAAACAGCAGTCTCACAATCGAGAAATTCAAGAGATTGTGGAAACTTGTATCGATCGATCGATCGATTTTGATGCTGATGTATTAACGGCTAAATCGTTAATCAGTTTATTGAATATTCTTAAGCAAATCAATGATTTTCAAGTTATTGAGAAGTTGGTCACACGCATTCTACCTCAGAGCGAGATTCATTGCCCTGAAAAATTCAAGGATTTTAAACAACAAAACTTATCCCAATGGTTCAAAAGTTTAACGCTACTGAAACTGTTATTAGAAGACTTTCCCAAATGTGAGGAACGTTCCAGTATCTCGCTCTTTATTGAATATCTTTTAGGAGAAGAGCAGCTCGATCGCTCGATCGAGCAAGAGTTGAAGGAATGGTTGCAAGAGGCTTCTCCTAACTTTAATTATCAACCCAACAAGTCCGAAAAATTATCTAGTCCGGCATCCAGCCAATCTACCGCACGGGAACTTCAAGCCTATTTGATGATTGTAGTAAATCCTGAAAAGAAGAATCAAGTAAGAGCGATCGCCAGTTTACTTTGTATTTCTCCCACAGGCACAAGAAAAGAAATTCCAGTACATTTGAATCCAGCGTCAAACGAGCGAGGGGTTTTGTGTACTCCAAAGAAGTTGCCGAATATTATTGAGCAATTCATCCAAAACAGTATATCGAATGTTCTCCAAACTCCAGAAAACTTATTGGGATGTGTTTGCTACGATTTGACGATCGAATTATTTTTACCAATTGCTTACCTGTGCGAACCAGTCGATCTCTGGAATATCAAAGATGAGTTCGATCTACCAGTTCGTCTCGGTTGCAAACATCGTCTAGTGGTGCGTTCCTACGATCGCGCAGTCAAACCAGGTCTGAAAAATGAGTTTTCTAGATCGTGGCACAGTGCAAAAGAGTTTTTGGAAAATCAGCCCGATGCTAGATTACTTCAAAATAAGATTCAACATTTAGATCGGATTGAATGCAATCGATTGGTGTGGTTGCAAGAAGAACTAAAACAGAAAATAGGACTTAAAGTTATCTGTGCCTTGCCTGAATCAGAGTCAGAAAAAAAGAACTTTCTGCAAGCAATGTTGATGTCCGGTATCCCGATCGCATTTTGGACTCGCTGCCGCGAACTCCACCCTTGCGAAGTTGATGCAGGAATTAAGGAATTTCTGACAGCTCAACTATTACTTAATTCCTGTGATTTGTTGGAAAAAGTAAGAACAAAGCGAGTATCTGCGTTCTGTTGTGGAACGCCTGAAAAACATTGGGGAAGCCATCTCAGCATTTTGTGGGATAATTGGGAACGGATGCCGACTTTGGAACCATTGAAATCATCTTAGAATCATCATAGAAGGGATAGCGATCGCGATGAGTCAAAATTGGCAGATATTTCAGGGAAACACAGAACCTCACGATGGCATCGATCGACTGCTGGAGATTGAGGCCCCGAAATGGCGTCAGTTTGCCAATTCAACTGTTAGTGCAGACTCAAAAAGCGATGATGAATATTGGCAAAAATTGCAGGAAATCGCTCAAAATCGATCGCGAGATATTGAACGCGGGCAAAGCTTCCAAGTTCCTCAGCTTAATTTCGATCGAACCCAAAATCAACCCACTGTCGTAGATGCCGTTAACGCCGCCCTTTATTTGCGCCGTCCCTTGTTGATTACCGGAAAACCCGGATCGGGAAAAACTACTTTGGCCTACGCGATCGCCCGCGAGTTAAAATTAGGACCGATGTTGGTTTGGTCGGTTACAGCTCGCTCCAACCTCCAACAAGGATTGTATCAATATGACGCGATCGCTCGATTGCAAGATGCCCAACTCAGTCAAGCTGATAAGTCAAATAAGTCGAAGCAAAATTTCAGTCAAACTGATGAATCGGAGCAAAGTTTCAGTCAAACTGATTCCTCAGAGCAAAATTACCGCAACATCGGACAATATATCAGGTTAGGACCGATCGGCACGGCTTTTTTACCATCGCGACGCCCGCGAGTGCTGTTAATTGACGAAGTTGATAAAAGCGATATTAATCTGCCCAATGACTTGCTAAATCTGTTGGAAGAAGGACGCTACGAAATTCCCGAACTCCGACGGCTTGCCAAACGGGGGGAAGCAAAGCAACAGGTAGAATCAGAAGATGGGTTAGATGTAGAAATTGAAGGCGGACAGGTGCAGTGTCAGGCATTCCCCGTAGTGGTGATGACGAGTAACGGAGAGCGAGAATTTCCCTCAGCATTCCTCCGCCGCTGCGTGCGGGTGCAGATGCCAACTCCTGAAAAAGCAGCCCTCGCCAGCATTGTCAAAGCTCACTTGGGAGATGAGTTGGCAGCAAAATTTGATTCAGTAATTGATGATTTTGTCAATTGTAATGAGGAAAAAGAGGGAAATTTGGCGACGGATCAGTTGCTCAATACTCTGTATTTATTGACTCAAAATGCCGATCGAAATGCGATCGAAGAATTATTATTTAGTTCCCTGACTAGCCTCGGGACGGGACAATAATGATGGAGCGTTTAATTGCCGAATTAGGGGAGAAATTGGATCTGACTGCTGAGGAATTGGCAGACATTATCTGGTTGACTTTGATGCGGCAACAAAACACAATTCCCGATCGACCGTCAAAGATAGAAACCCCTCCCGCGATCGCAGAAGTTCCGCCTGCTGAAACTGTAGAATTACCGCCACCAGTTATTTCAGGTGCGATCGAGCCACAACCAACGACAGCAAATAAACAAAAAACAACTGCAGACAAACCACAAAAAACAGCGGATCAACCACAAAAAACAGCGGATCAACCACAAAAAACAGCGGATCAACCACAAAAGAATGCAGAGCCTGAAATTGGGATTGCCCCGCGACGATCGCAGACAAATCCATTTAATTGCCTGCCGATTAAAGTAGCCAATCCGCCCTCGATTCGCGATCCTCTTGCCTTAGTGCGATCGCTCCGTCCCCTGATGCGGCAAGTACCAGCCGGACAAATTGAAGGATTGGACGAGTCAGCTACTGCCCGACAAATTGCCGAATCTGGGATCTGGCAGCCGATTGTTAAACCAGTCCTCGAACCTTGGTGGGATGTGGTGTTGGTAGCAGATGAAAGTGCTTCCATGTCGATTTGGCGGCAGACAGTGTTGGAATTTCGCCAATTGCTGCGGAATTATGGAGCATTTCGGGACGTGCAGCTTTGGGGACTGTACGGGGCAGAAGAGAAAACTAAGGGCAAAAGGCCGTGTTTGCGTCCCGGTATTGGCTCGGAGGCACTCAAGTCAGCACCCCGACAACCGGAAGAGATCCTAGATCCGAGCGGGCGGAGGCTAATCGTGCTGATTTCCGACTGTGTGGCCGCCTGCTGGCAGGATGAAGCATTAATTGAGATGTTGGGGTTGTGGTCAAAGCACAGTCCCGTTGCCATCGCTCAGGTGTTGCCGCAATGGCTGTGGGTGCGGACTGCCTGCCGGGGTTTTGAGCCGGTGCAGCTAACAGCATTGGAATCTGGAGTGTCTAACAGCCAATTGGTCGTCGATTGGAGCGGGGTGTGGGAGGCTGAGTCGGATAGAAAAACTGGCGTTTGCGTGCCGATCGTACCCCTAGAACCAGATGCTATCTTAACTTGGAGCCAGATGGTGATGGGGCGCAGCGAAGCGCCTGGGTATTGGGTGCGATCGAGTTCGATCGAGCCGCAACCATCAGAACCAACATCGCTGTCTCCACAGCAATGCGTCGAGCAGTTTCAGGTAATGTCGTCACCTGCCGCGCAACGGTTGATGGGCTTGGTGGCAGCATCTCCTGTAATTGCATTGCCCGTAATTCGGCTGATTCAGGAAACCATGTTGCCCGAGTCCCGGCAGATGAATGTTGCAGAGGTACTGCTGGGAGGTTTATTAGAACCCATCAATCCCCCTCTTCCGGGGGCAAATCCCGATGGGGTTGAGTATCGCTTTGTAGATGAGGCAATTCGCGATTTATTGCTGGCCCAAACACCTGTTCCCGACACGGTGAGCGTTTTATCGAAGTTCGTAGAGCGTCCGGATCGATCGCTGGATCAGTTTGTGGCAGAGTTACAAAGGCCAATTTCGAGTGAGGATGCCGAAGATGCGGAATTGGTAGAGAAAACTCGCTGTTTTGCTACCGTGACGGCATCGGTGTTGAAGCGGAAAGGCGGGAAGTATCGCGAGTTTGTTCGGCAAATAGAGGATCGGTATGGAAGATCCCCCCAACCCCCCTTAAAAAGGGGGGCTAAGAGTAATTCGGTTGCTCCCGAAGATGGGGAGGCCAATAGTAATTCGGT
>JBOFTL010001313.1:0-7531 GCA_051652045.1 Microcoleus sp.
CGTGCTCGTACAAGTACGCGAGCGGGACGCTCGCACTGTAAATGCAAAACACAGATGCTCCCTTATGATATCAAGTCCGGTTACATCGGACTTGTACGCCAGACGAGCGATGCAAGTCTATCATCAAGAACGAGAGACAAATATACGAGTCCGATGCTAACGGACGCGATATGACTCAAAGTCCTTACTACAAAAGAATGTGCGATCGATAATTAAATATCGATAAGATTGCGAGCGATCGAAATGACCCTAATGTGTGTATTCGCGCCCGACTGGGTTTGAAGCCCCCTAACATCACAGAAATGATTCACCAACTAGCAATCGCAAATCTCAAATCCAAAATCTAAAATCCTATTAACTCACCCGTTCCGCCAATTCCAACCACCTTTCCGTCGATCGATCGATTTCTTCGCTTAATTGTGCCAAACGTTCCGATAATTTCTTCATTTCCTCAAATTCGCTGGGAGCATTATTGTACAAAATCTGCTCGATCTCTGCTTTCTCGGCTTCCATCTGCGGAATTTGACTTTCTAATTGCTCGTATTCCCGCTTTTCTTTAAATGAAAGTTTGGTCGATTTTACAGAAGTATTGTTTGGTTTGGATTTTTGAGAGTCCGTGGCATTCGATATTTTTTCTTTCTGTTTTTGTTCTTTGATTTCCCGTTCTTCTTCGGCTTTTTTGCAATCTAAATAAACCGAATAATTGCCGGGATACAAGCGCAAATTGCCACCAGGTTCTAAAGCAAAAATCATGTCGATCGTCCGATCGAGAAAATAGCGATCGTGCGAAACTACAATTACGCAACCGTTAAAATCTTCTAAATAATCTTCCAAAACTGCCAAAGTTTGCACGTCCAAATCGTTCGTCGGTTCGTCCAAAATCAATACATTCGGCGCGCTCATCAGCACTTTTAACAGAAATAACCTGCGCTTTTCTCCACCGGAAAGTTTGTTAATCGGCGCGTACTGTTGGTTGGGCGGAAACAGAAATTTCTCCAACATTTGCGAAGCGGTAATGATTTCTCCATCAGCAGTTTTTACTAATTCCGCTACGCTTTTGAGATATTCAATAACGCGCTGATTTTCATTCGGTGTCAAATCTTCGGAATGTTGGTCGAAATAACCGATATGAATTGTCGTACCGATTTCTACATTACCAGAATCCGGCTGAATGCGTCCGGTGATAATATCCATCAGCGTCGATTTTCCCGCCCCGTTGCTGCCGATAATGCCGATGCGATCTTCGGGAGTAAAATTGTAGGTAAAATCTTTAATTAAAGTGCGAGATCCGTAGCTTTTGCAGATGTTTTGCAAGTCAATAACTTTTTTACCAATGCGGCGGCCTGCGGTAGCAATTTCCACTTTACCGTTGGCTGTTTTAAACTCTTGGGCGCGCATATCTTTAATGCGATCGATCCGAGCTTTTTGCTTCGTACTTCTAGCTTTCGGCCCGCGTTTCAACCATTCCAATTCGCGCCGCAAAACACCCGCGTGCTTGCGCACGGTGCTGGCGGCGGATTCTTCAGCTAAGGCTTTTTTCTCCAAATAATAAGCGTAATTTCCGCTATAATTGAAAAGGTCGCCGCGATCGATCTCTAAAATGCGATTTGTCACGCGATCGAGAAAATAGCGATCGTGCGTAATCAACAATAAAGCGCCGCGAAAACCGTTCAAATAATTTTGCAACCATTCCACAGACAGCGCATCTAAATGGTTAGTCGGTTCGTCCATCAGCAATACATCCGGTTCCGAAAGTAAAGCGGTTGCTAAAGCAATTCGCTTGCGGTATCCTCCCGACAAATCGCCAATTTTCGCTTCAAAATCTTGAATTCCCAACTTGCTTAAAATAGTTTTAGCGCTAGTTTCCAAATCCCACGCGCCCACCTCTTCCATGCGAGCAGAAACCGCAGACAAACGCGCCATCAACTTGTCAGTATCGCCTCGATCGTGAGACAATTTATCAGAAATTTCCTCATATTCGCGCACCAAAGCCATTTGTTCGCCGCTGTCAGCAAAAACTTGCTCTAAAACAGTGCGATTTTCATCTAAATCCGGCTGTTGGGGAAGATAGACAATTTTAGCACCGGGATTCACCCAGCGATCGCCCGAGTCGATCGATTCCAAACCCGCAATCATTTTCAGCAGCGTTGATTTCCCGGAACCGTTAGTGCCGATGAGTCCGACTTTATCGCCTTCATCGAGGCTGAAGCTGGCATCGGTTAGGAGTTCCTTGATGCCGAAGTCTTTTTTAATAGAACGCAGAGTAAAAATAGTCATGAGTTTATAAGATTATCTACTTAGCTTTTGACATTCACTAGCAATTTGCAGTATTTTAGATTATATCATGTCTTGTACCGTCCTTTGTTTTGATTTGCGGTTTCACTCAGGACAAGCGAGAATCGATCGGTATTTGAAAGTGAGTGAATAAAGTCGAGGCGATCGGTTACAAAGAAGGAAATACGCTTTTAATTTGCGGCGAGGAGTACGATTTATGAAAATCATTACGCTTTCAGAAGATTTTACTGAAGTGCGATCGGTATTTGAGCAAGCTAATAGCGTCGATTGGGTTTAAGCTAGTACCAGCCGATCGACAATCCAGTTGAACCTGACAGCTTGCAATATTATCAAGAAACTGTAGGGGTGAGTTCGCCAACAGTCTTAAAACTTGCAGATAAGTTAAATAAACCCGCCACTGCTGGTGTTATAGTGGAATCAGAAAATTCATGACATTTAGGAACATGAGTACCCTAAGCGAAATAGAACACGCTATAAAACAACTATCTTCCGAAGATCTTTCTGCTTTCCGCGCTTGGTTTGCAGAATTTGACGCCCAGTTGTGGGACCGACAATTTGAGGCGGATGTAGCAGCCGGTAAGCTTGATGCACTTGCTAAAAAAGCGTTGCAACATTTACGAGAAGGACGCTGTACGGAACTGTGAAACACCGAGCAACTCCGGATTTCTGGTATCACTACCGACAGCTACCGCAGAATATTCAAGAACTTGCCGATCGGTGTTACGAATTACTAAAGCAAAACCCTAAGCATCCTTCGCTGCACTTCAAGAAAGTAGGGCAGTTTTGGTCTGTACGAGTAGGGCTGCAATATCGAGCTATTGCTGTAGAAGAAGATAATGAGATAGCTTGGTTTTGGATTGGATCGCACGCAGAATATGACAAACTTTTGGGGTAGTAGATCGCTACTAAATATATCGGACTTGATTTTGCATCTCGTCTGAGGTCACTTGATTGATAATAGCAAGCAGCAGATAAATAAACTGTTCACAAATTTCTCACCAATGGGTCGATTAACTCGTCAGGAATGCGGTTCTGTTCAATATACCTGTTAATTTCCTCTTGATGGTCACTGTAATAAGTTAATGCTCCAAATACTTGTCCTAATGTCAGATGAGGCATCCCAATTGGAATTTCTTCTGGTGCAACCCCCATCCGCCAAGTTTCGACGATCGCTCTGACAGGTGTGCGGGTTCCTCGGATAATAGGTTCTCCATGCAGAATCTCATCATCCCGTACAATGTAAAGATATTCTGTCGCTATAACCACGAACTTTTCCAAATTCAACTACCTTCTATTGTACCGTTAAATCGATCGCACAAATAGAAGAAACCTATGCTCCAGTGTATGGCGACATCGCCCACATCTTCAAATATACTATAATTCAAATACCAACCATTGTTGGAGTATCTTTTTATGTCCCTGCAAGAACTTAAAGAAAAAGCCAGCCAACTCTCTGTCCGCGATCGCCTTTCTTTGCTAAGTGCGATCGTCCAGTCATTGCAAATTACAACAGAAATCGAGAATTTGCAATACTTAGTTGCACGTCCTCATCCTTGGCGCAAACAACTGTACGTTAAAGGGCGTAAATTACTGGCATCAACTATTTGGCAAGACATGAATGCTAATGGAATGTCGCCCGAAGAAGCAGCCGAAAATTGGGATTTACCGCTATCTGCTATTTGTGAAGCAATTCATTACTGTGAAAGTCATCAAGAACTGCTCAAATTAGAAGCAGACGAAGAACGCTATCGATTAGAAACCAAAGGAGTTCAAATTGAGCCTGCGAATGCTGCTTGACGAGGATTCTCAAGCAAAGTATTTGGTTAATCTACTTCAAGCAGCCGATCGCGATGTAGCCACAGTTAATATATTTCGTAACCTGGATATTTTAATTGAATCAACCCGACACATTTGGTGTTTAATAAGAAATAGCTAAATCAACCATAAATTGGCAAACAAACGTGAATATCTCCTTGATAAATCGTGCTCTAGAACACAAAGATCGAATCGCGATCGCCACCAACGAACAAACCTATACCTATGCAGATTTACTGCACGCCTCCAGTCAAATCGCTACCAATCTACTTCAAAATGCCGCAGATTTACAGGAACAGCGAGTTGCTTTTCTGATTCCCTCTGGATTTGAATATGTCGCTACTCTGTGGGGAATTTGGCGGGCCGGCGCGATCGCTGTACCTCTATGCGTGTCCCATCCCCGACCGGAATTAGAGTATGTTATCATCAATTCTGGAGCATCAATTATTGTTTGTCATCCCAATTTTGAAGCTTTATTGCGTCCGATCGCCCGATCGCACAACCTGCGATTTATCCTCACTTCAGAAACTCTGCCAACTCAAATTAGTCCTCTTCCAAAAGTAGAAATTACCAGACGGGCTTTAATTCTTTACACCAGCGGTACGACGGGAAAACCCAAGGGAGTAGTAACCACTCATTACAATATTCAATCCCAAGTAACTAGCTTAATCGATGCTTGGGAATGGACATCGGACGATCGCATTCTCCACGTACTTCCATTACATCACATCCACGGAATTGTCAATGTATTGACCTGTGCTTTATGGGCCGGTGCAGAGTGCGAAATGTTGAGCAAATTTGATGCTGAAACAGTTTGGCAGCGTATTTGTGAGGGTGATTTCACCTTATTTATGGCAGTACCGACGATTTATGTAAAATTGATTGCTGCTTGGGAAACTGCTAGCGAAGAACTCCAAAAAAGTCGATCGGCAAGTTGTGCCAAAATGCGTTTAATGGTTTCAGGTTCGGCAGCATTGCCCGTTCAAGTATTAGAAAAATGGCAAAAAATCAGCAATCATTTTCTGCTGGAACGCTACGGGATGACCGAAATTGGCATGGCTTTATCCAACCCTTTACGCGGCAAACGAGAACCTGGATATGTCGGCAAACCTTTACCGGGCGTAGAAGTACGATTAGTCGATGAAAGCGGAGAATTAGTAACAGCAGGAACTCCCGGAGAAATTCAAGTAAAAAGCCCCGGCGTATTCCTAGAATATTGGCAAAACCCAGAAGCAACGGCAAAAACTTTTCAATATGGTTGGTTTTGTACCGGAGATTTTGCAGTAGTTGAAAATGAAAACTATCGCATCCTCGGCAGAATCAGCGTGGATATTATCAAAACCGGAGGCTATAAAGTTTCAGCTTTGGAAATTGAGGAAGTTTTGCGATCGCACCCAGAGATTCAGGAATGTGCGGTGGTTGGGGTGGAGGATTTAGAATGGGGCGAGAGAGTTTGTGCTGCGTTAGTCGTGCGATCGACCTCTAGTTTAACACTAGAATCTTTCAGAAGTTGGGCAAAAGAGTATTTAGCTGTTTATAAAGTTCCCACCCGAATTTTGACAGTTGAAGAATTGCCTCGCAATGCGATGGGAAAAGTCACCAAGCCTGAAGTAACCAAATTATTTTGCTGATAGTTGACAGTTAGTTAACAGTTGAATGTAGTTCGGAATTACGAAGTCATGAATATTTTGGGCAACACTTTAGGCAAATTTACGATTCACCAGCCTAACTCCTCTACCTTGGTAATTCATCACAATCCTGGGTTACTTTTGTGGCTGTTTATGTTAGCTTACTTCGGTATGGTAACTTTCCTAAATTTAATATTTGTCTGCCTGCTTTGGGAAAGTATCTTACCTCGAACTATTACCTGTCAGCAACAGCAGAAAGTTGTAAATTGCGAGTATGTAATTCCGGGAATTATCACTGGCAAGACGATTAAAATTCCCCATACAAAAAAGGCGATTCTCTCCCAGAAACCGAACGGTGAAACTATTGTCCTTACAAGCTCAAAGCCTTGGATGCTTCTCGAATCAACATCTAACAACACTCAAAATATCCAATCTATTAACCAAGGTTTAGCTCAATTAAATAATGGCGATCGAATCTGGAAACTCGATATGTACGCTTCTGAGAGTTTGTGGCAATTCATTCTGTTCTTCCTGATGCCTGTTGGATTATTATTTTTATTGATTGGCATCAAATTAATAGTTGACCTAGGCTTTACCAACTTAGAAATAGATGCTAAAGCTAATACGGTCAGCATTATCAAATTAGGAAGATTTCGATCGCGCTTATCCTCTTTTAGTGAATTTAGGGGAGCCGACAGTCAGATTGCAGGACATTTAGGAATACTTTCTGAAAAATTTGGTATTTATGGTGGCGACTACTATCCACGCAATAACTACCGAATTGTGCGTTTGTTGTTCGATAACCGCCGCCCGTTTAGATTTCACCAACAAACATTTCCTAACGATGGAAGTCAAGAATTAATAGGTGTAATTAATTCCTTCGTAAACGAACACAAACCATTCAGTTGACAGTTGACAGGTAGGGGCGGTGCCAAGAGTGCCCGCCCTCTTAGTTGACAGTTGACAGTTGGTAATTGGTAATTCTCCCAATTTCCCGATCCAATAATTAAACAATCTCCCAATCAAACGATCGAACAATCTAAAATCTAAAATCGAACAATCTCTCCCCCTCTTCCTTTGAATTATGAAATTGAATTTACGATCGCGCCTTTCGCCCTACTGATTCGCCAACAGCAGCTATTTCAAGATGTTGACTGTCGGCAAATTGTCTGTTTTTGCCTAGGGAAATATTCCAACTTACCCCGCCTAAATAAGTCTTGATATATGACATCAAGGCATGAATAAATATCGCAATGCCTACCATTTCACATAACTCTTCAAAAGTCGCAGTTATTAAGTAGGGTAGGGTTTGCGTTCCCCCTTGATAAGCTTGGTTTCCTCCCAGCATTTCCATCCCGATTGCTCCGCCAATATAAAGCACGCTCGCTGCTACAAACAATTTTCTTGTAGGCAGGGGAAGGTGGAACAGAAATTTAGTGTAAGATAAGAAGAATATCCCTACTGCAAAACCGATCGGCACCACCCAAGTATAGTAAAGAAATCCTGTGGCATTTAGCAGGCTGCGCATCGGATAAATAAACTGTTCGTGAAATTGAGCAGCTTCGTCTAAAGCTAGATATAAAAATATGAATGATAGAACTTTCCAGTGATTTTTGTAGCGACAACTATCTAGATTTTTTGCATGGGCGATCGCACGTAATAAGATAGCACTAAATAACAATGCCAAAACTGAATATACGGTGGGAAGGTTCTGTTCGGCATCAAGGCTGAATGCCCTTGCGAAGTAGTCTCTAGATGGATAATCCGGCAAGAAGTAAACTGTCATCTGAGTT
>JBOFTL010001314.1:0-2643 GCA_051652045.1 Microcoleus sp.
GAAATAGAATATCGAATTGTCAGACCTGATGGTGAAATTCGCTGGATTCGCGATCGAGCTTTTCCGATTAAAAATAAATTGGGGGAGGTTTACCGAGTAGTTGGAATTGCAGAAGATATCAGCGAGCGCAAACAAGCACAAAAAGAATTACATGATGCCCAGCAAATGTACCAGCAAATCCTGGATGCGATTACGGATACGATCCTGGTAAAAGGGCCGGATTCTCGGATTGTCTGGGGAAATAAAGCCTTCCGCAATTATTGCCAAATAGACAGTAACACATTTGGCAGCGCTGTCGAAAATCAAAGTCAAGAACTGGATTGCACCACTCAATATCTTATTGATGAGACTAGCATTTTTCTTACGGGTCAAACTCTGCAAGTATACGACGAACCCCATGAAGGATTTGACGGAAAAGTGCGCTATTTCGACACAATCAAATCGCCAATTTTTAACACTGAAGGTCAAGTGGTAATGACCGTAGGCGTTTCTCGCGATACTACCGCACGCAAACAAGCAGAAAAAGCCCTCCGCGAAAGTGAAGAAAGGTTTCGCCAGTTAGCAGAAAATATTCAAGATTCCTTCTGGTTAGTAACTACTGAATTGACTGACATCCTGTATTTAAGTCCGGCTTACGAACAAATGTGGGGGCGCAGTCGAGCAGAATTGTATGCCAACGGTTGTAACTGGATGGAGTGGGTGCATCCCGAAGACAAACACCTGTTGCTGAGTGCAGTACCGCGATTGCTAGAAGGCAATTCTACGAATACCGAATATAGGATCGTGCGACCCGACGGTACGATTCGCTGGGTGTGCGATCGAGCTTTTCCAATTCTAGATGAATCAGGCAAAGTATATCGCATCGCAGGCATTTGTGAAGATATAAGCGATCGCAAATTAGCCGAAGCCCGCATTCAAGCAGCACTCCGCGAAAAAGAAATATTGCTCAAAGAAATTCACCACCGAGTTAAAAATAATATGCAGGTAATTTCCAGCTTGCTGCAACTGCAATCCCAATATATTGAAGATGAAGATATGCTGTCTTTATTTGAAGAAAGCCAAACTCGCATCCATTCAATGGCCTTGATTCACGAACAACTTTACCAATCCGAAAATCTCGATCGAATTGACCTCCAACCCTATGTCGAAAATCTGGTTGCTAACTTGAGTCAATCCTTTGGGTACTACAGCAGTTGTATTTGCATTAATCTCAACGTCGCTCCGATTTCCTTAAATATCGAAACAGCAATTCCTTGCGGCTTAATTATTAATGAACTGGCTTCTAATTCCTTAAAATATGCCTTTACTCAAGGTAGGGAAGGTGAAATTAGTATTAATTTACATCAAATTGGCTGTCAGGATTTTCACTTAAGCATTAAAGACAACGGTACGGGATTTCCGGTGGGATTTGATGTTGAAAATACAGAGACATTAGGATTGCGATTGGTACGGATGCTGACTCGACAATTAGATGGAAATCTGACAATTGACAGTCAGTGCGGAACTTGCTACGATATTTATTTCAAAGAACTCAATTATCGGCGTCGCATTTAAGCTAAAAATGAACCCTATAAAAATCTTGGTAGTCGAAGATGAAGTTATTGTAGCTGAAGACATAGCTGGACGATTAAAAAAACTCGGCTATGCAGTAGCAGGCACAGTAGCTTCAGGAGAAGAAGCAATTCAAAAAGCAGCAGAAACTCAACCAGATTTGGTGCTGATGGACATAGTGCTTAAAGGGGAAATGGACGGCGTAACCGCCTCCGAAAAGATTAGGAATAATAGTGATATCCCGACAGTATTTTTAACAGCTTATGCCGACGAAAAAACGCTGCAAAGAGCTAAATTAACAGATCCTTTTGGTTACATAGTCAAACCATTTCAGCAAAATGACTTGCGAGTGGCGATCGAAATTGCTATGCACCGACACGAAATCGAAACAAAAATGCGCAAAGCTTTGCAAAATTCAGAAGCCAACCGAGAAGCTTCAGAAGAAAAAGCGCGCCGTCAAAATCAATATATTTCAATGGCTGCACACGAATTGCGCAACCCCCTCAATGCAATTTTAATTTCTGCCGAACTCTTAGAGCTCGATCGAACTCGCACCGGCGATGCATCCAAAACCAAAAGCCTGCGCCTCGTACATTCAGCCACCCAGAAAATGAACCAGCTAATCGATGATATGCTGTTTATGGGTCCGGCAGAATCAGGCAAACTAAAATGCAACCCGCTACCGATAAATTTAGTTGAATATTGTCACGAATTGCTCGAACAATTGAAGTTGGGAGGCGAAAGCCAACACCAACTGGTATTAATTCCCTCAGATGTTACCAGCGCTATGTTAGACCAGCAATTGCTGTACGGTATTCTCTCCAACTTGATCGTCAATGCAATTAAATATTCACCTAACGGTGGTAAAATTAGTTTGGAACTGGCATACCGTAAGGATGACCGACAACCAGTTTTAGGGTGTTCTCCCAAGTGCATGGTGGAAAATTCCCACCCGAAAAATCAGATTCATTCACCCTCGGTAATTTTTCGGGTCACAGATGAAGGTATCGGCATCCCTGAAACAGAATTAGCCAAAATATTTGAAATGTTCTATCGGTGTAAAAACACTGGAAAGATTAAAGGTAACGGTTT
>JBOFTL010001315.1:0-9392 GCA_051652045.1 Microcoleus sp.
AATGAGGCTGCGGAACGTCCGGTTTTCCCGTCGTGCCTGCAGTTCCCAAAACTTCGCCCGATCGCACTTTTTGACCTGTTTTAACAGCAATATCTTTCAAATGAGCGTAGCGCGTTTGCTTCCCCGCTTGGTGGTTCACTACTACTAAATTTCCGTAAACTCCTTGCACTCCCGCAAAGGCGACAGTCCCCCCACCCGCTGCCACAACTTCCGTACCTTCAGCCACCAAAAAATCAATGCCACTGTGAAAAAAAACTTGGCGGGTGACAGGATGTGTCTGCCAGCCGAAACGCAAAATTTCCGGGGCTGGTGCCCGCAACGGAAATCCTTGCACCGATGTATCGTCAAGATTTACTGAGGGTTCGGGAGTCCAATTCACCGAAGGCACAAACGCTACTTGCCCGATCGGCCTGCACCCATTCGCCTCAAATAACAAATCTGCGCGCACATTGTACTCTTGAGCCATTTTTTGCCAATTCCAGCCCGCAGGCACTTCTACGAGCCTGCCATCGTAGGGAGGAATCACGATCCGGCTGCCGGGGGATACCCGCCCGCCCCGCAAGCTGGGATTCATGGCTCTGAGGGTGGCGGGACTTACGTTATACTGTCGGGCGATGCTTTCTATAGTTTCGCCTTGGAGGGCCAGGTGACTGCGCAAGCGAGACATTGCTGGCAGCGGGCAATCGCGGGCGGGGTCGGGTTTTGCTTCCTGTGTACTGGAGGGAAGATTTTCAGGGGCTGTGGCAGGATTGGGCGCTGCGATCGCGACGGGGGCGATCGAGCAAATTATGGCGGAAACTATAAAAAATAAGCGTCGATCGGCCATCTTAAGAAAAAACAATTCTGTTTGAGGAACAGGCAATTTTTGATTAGAGTGGAAATTAACATTTTAAAGCCGCAAGTGAACTCCAAACTTTTAATCCCTGGCTCAAGCAAGTTAGGATGATTAATATCGGTGCTGGTCTGATATTTTAAGTCGCACGCGCGATCGTCCCAGACAAAAACTGAATTACTCCACAGCAACCGGACGGCTAAACACCGATTTGGGATAGCAAGGTCTACAACAAGGGCTGAAGTTGGCTGATGCAGATTTATGGAGAGTTATTAGATGAGTTTATCTTTTAAGCAGTTGACGCTATATCTGACTTTGCTGTCCGTCGGGGGGGGCATCGGATGGTTGAGCAATCGCTACCTGACAGGACAAAGAGGCCTGGAAACTAGGTCGATCGTACCTGTAGTCAGGCAGCAAGTCCCGCTGTATACGCCGGCCCCAATTCCAGAAAATCGTGAGGTCGATCGCAGCAATCCCAATTTTATTGCTGAAGCTGCCGAAAGAATCGGCCCGGCCGTAGTGCGGATCGATGCTGCAACTAAAGTAGCTAATCAAGTGCCGGAAGCTTTTAAAAATCCTTTGTTTCGCCGCTTTTTTGGGGAAAATTTGCCGCAGCCAGAAGAACGAGTCAAGCGAGGTACGGGTTCGGGGTTTATTCTCAGTCCGGACGGGCGTATCGTTACTAACGCCCACGTCGTCTCCGGGACGGATACGGTGAAAGTAACGCTCAAAGATGGGCGGGAGTTTGAGGGTAAAGTTCAGGGGGTCGATCCGCTGACTGATGTGGCTGTGGTGAAAATTAATGCGAAGGAATTGCCGCAGGTAGCTTTGGGTCGATCGGACAACATTGTACCCGGACAGTGGGCGATCGCGATCGGCAATCCTTTGGGTCTTGACAATACGGTGACAGTAGGCATTATCAGCGCTACGGGGCGATCGAGTTCTCAAGTCGGCATCCCTGACAAGCGAGTCCGCTTCATTCAAACCGATGCCGCCATCAATCCCGGCAATTCTGGAGGGCCCCTGCTGAACGATCGAGGCGAAGTAATCGGTATCAATACAGCTATCCGGGCGGACGCTCAAGGCCTGGGATTTGCAATTCCGATCGAAACCGCCAAACGGATTTCCGATCAGTTATTTGCTAAAGGTAAAGCCGATCACCCTTATTTGGGAATTCAAATGATCGACCTGAATCCTACCACCAAAACAGAAGCCAACAAACAGCTAGATAATAAAATTGCTGCAGACAAGGGCGTTGGCGTGACGCGAGTAATGGAAAATTCCCCGGCTCAAAAAGCTGGATTGCGTGCGGGAGATGCGATCCAAAAGGTTGACGGAGTAGAGGTTAACAATCCAGCTCAAGTGCAGGAACGGGTGGAAAACACGTCAATTGGCAAAGATCTCGAAATGGAAATCAACCGTCAAGGTCAAATTCTGAGCATTAAAGTGCGTCCCGGTGCTTTTCCGATATCGGGAAGTGCGGCCGGGGGTTAGCAATAGCCTTCGAGATAATTCAGTTTGTAGTAAGGACTTTAGTCCTCTCCGGTTTGTAGTAAGGACTTTAGTCCAATGGCACTGAAATTTCACAAACCACCCAGCTCAAACCTTTGTAAGATCGTTGTTTTTCAACCGCAGATCCCAACTTTTTCAGTGCCATTGGACTTTAGTCCTTTATATATTGCGGGCTAAAGCCCTCACTAAGAACAGCAAGGTAATCAGATGGGTTTTTCTAAAGCTTTTACTACGAACAGCTTTTTATCGCGGTCGATCGACCCAATAGAAATTCACCGTCAACTGTCAACTGTCAACTATCAACTGTTCAGTTATTTCTCTGTCGGAGAGTTGGTAGGAATCGAGCTGGTGCTTGCCAAATTTTCTTCTAAGTGCATCCTTTGCTCCATTTGCCTGAGAAAATAGCCTGTCATCATGGCTGAAGCCAGCAAGCCCGCTAAATTTTCGCGATCGGTAGTAATTTGGACGTTGAAATTATCCGAAGGCAAAACGCCTACCAATCCTTGAACGTTGTGAGAGATAATTTCCTTGATTTCCGGGCTGACGGACTTGGCAACGCGGGCTAATACCTCGGGGGATTGGTGCTGGAGGTACTTCAGAAGCGGGTTAGCTGCGGTTTGTTGAGCATTGGAGCCGTTAAAGTCAGGGTTAAAAACCATTTGGCGATTCTATATTTCTGGCTTCTTACATTCTAGTTGAAATTATTCTTCTTGGCTTGGGTACGAATTTGCCTGAAAATCGATTTGCAGTTGTTTGGGCATTTGGTCTACTTGAAAATACCGATGGAATTTATCGGTAACTTGCAGCCAGTACGATCGACTGTCAGCTTGTCGCCGCTTGCGGACAAAACCGAGTTCGACAAGTTCTTGCACTTGTTGGTAAGCCCCGGAACCCCGCAGATCCACTAAATCTGCTTGGGCGATACCTCCTTTTAGGGCGATCGCGGCTAAAGTCCGCAGTGCCCCGATACCTAATTCTGGAGGTATTAAAGTTTGCATTAAAGCGGCAAAATCTTCTCTCAGTTGCAAGCTGTATCCTGTGGGAGTTTCCACAACTTCTAAGGCACTGTCGCGGCGGGCGGAGTCGGACATCAATTCGATGATGGCATCTTTTGCTTCGGTGCGATCGCAATTAGCAATCTCGGCAATTTCTGCGATCGGTACCGGCTGACCTTTTAAGTAAAGAATGGCTTCTATTGTTGTTGCTAAACGCTGCATTTGCAAAATCGCTCAATTTTTTTAAGTCAATCGCCAATTCGATCTCTCTGCCAGTTGTTGGGGTTGCGGGATGGGAGATAGTGCTTGGGATTGGGTATCCAAGTATTGATTATACTCGCTTTCTTTCGTTGCAAATTCTTCTAGATCGCAGATTGCCAAACATAAATCTCAAATCGAAAATCTCAAATCTCAAATCAATCTAACTGTCTTCCCGTCAATTCTACAAAAATATCCTCTAAATTAGAAGGGCGAACCATCATCCCTGTTTTATCTGACTGTCGATCGAGATAAACATTAGCTTCTGCAAGAGTGGGGAAAAACTTATATTCCCACCTCTCATCTATTTGCTTCATCACCAACCCTTCACCGTATTGTTGCCGCAATTGGGCTAAAGTTCCCAATTGAATTAACTTGCCACCGTCCATAATGCCGATGCGATCGCACAAATACTCGACTTCATCCATGTAATGAGTTGTCAGCAACATCGTCATTCCCTGCTTGTTCAAATCGAGAATAATTTCCCATAATCGGCGGCGCGTTTGCGGGTCTAAACCTACCGTCGGTTCATCCAAAAATAGGATTTGCGGCTCGTGTAACAGTGCTCTAGCAATTTGCAGCCGGCGCTTCATTCCCCCCGATAAAGTCTTCGCTAAATCATCTTTTCTGTCAGTTAATTCTACATAATCCAACCACTGTTTAATTAATTGCTGTCGCTTCGGATTGGGGATGTGGTGCATTCGCCCGTGAAATTCCATATTTTCCCACACGGAAAGGTCAGTATCAACGCTAGTTTGTTGGAGTACGACGCCAATACATTGTTTGACTTGCAAGCTTTGGCGCATCACGTCATATCCAGCTATTTCAATATGACCGCTACTGGGTTTAGTTAAGGTAGTCAGCATCCGAATCGTGGTTGATTTTCCTGCACCGTTGGGGCCGAGCAAACCGAACATTTCCCCAGATTCAATAGTGAAGGAAAGGTCGTTGACAACCGGAATTTTGTTGTAAGTTTTGCAAACATTTTCTAGGGAAACAGCAACAGACATAAGTATTTCGGTATAGTATGGTTTTTGATTTACGTCCCAAGTTATTTCACATACTATTTAGATCGGTAAGGTGCGCAGTGCGCACCCTACATAATTACGTGTAGAATACGTGCATCCGGGACAGTTGTTAATATTCCCAAGTTACCTCAATATCAAATCCAGCGCAACAACCGCGAATCAAGCTCAAGAAATTAGGCGATGCTTCTCCAAATAGATGGATGCGTTTTTGGCGATCGGGATAGGATTGGCTGTAAATTAAAACTTGACCTACGGCGCATTTCCAACTGTTAACTGATTTTACCTCAATTAGTTCTTTTTCGGTTAAAATATCTATTTTACCGGCTAAGGTCGGAACTTCTCGCTGCACCTTACCCAAACTTTTAGCAAGGCGACTTTGCACTTGTTTTTCAGTTAACTTAACTTCGCGCTTGACTTGCAAGTATTCCCAGTATTTGTAGGCGAGTTCGTCAACGGCAAAAGTGCCACCATTCTTGCCTCGTTGAGTTAGATAAATTTCGGATTCTACTTGGGTTTTTAATAACTTTACCAAAAACTGAGTTTGTTTTTGCCCCAGCCACCGCGAAGGTATTTTATTTTTAATGCTGCCCGCTACCCGCCACATATCATTGAGGCTAATTAAACCATTTTTTCTGCGAACTTGGGAGCTGGGAATGTTGTTAGAATCTAAAAACGGATCTTCTACTTTCCACTCAAAAAGCTCTAGCTGTTTAAATTCTGGCTGGTTTGGCGATCGCTCGATTTTCTCCTGTTCTAATTTTACCGATTTTACCGATAATTTCCCGCTCAATGCTGCTGTACCCTTTCTCATCGCGACTGACCTGCCAATACTGTAGACTCTCTATCCAACCATATAGAGGCCGCAACACCAAGTTTTTCAGGTAAATTTTTAAGAAGGGCTGGCGATCGCAATTACTGCGAAGGCTCCGCAGCGGATGGCATTAAGTCAATTAGGCGATCGTCAAGTTTCCGTGCTAAGTCGTTAAGCGGCACTGTTGAATTGTTTCCTTCCACATACAAAGTCAGCAAACAAGATACTAATTTACCTCTACCAAATATTCCCGCGTCCAAGCGCATGGGTATGCCACCCATTGTTCCTCGGGTTGTCCATCCTGCTGAAAATTTACCGACATTATCTGGTAAAGGTTGTAAGGTGACATTACTGAAACTGGCTTGATTTCCTTTGTTTAAACTGGTAACAAATTTTTGTGCAAAATCACTATTACGGAAATAAGTATCAAAGCTAGCTCGATCGAGCTCCACAGGTCCCTGCATCGTAAAGCCTAGTATTAATTGAAACTGCTGGCTGTCCATTTTTTGGAAAGCAAAAACGGTTTCAGGTTTCATCCCTTTTTGCTGGCTCATCCGATTTTTAAAATTATCCTCTAGGGATGAAGCCTGCGTAAAACCGGACGGCAAGTCTTGCAATGTTAGGACTGCTTTGGATAGCTCGGGTGCTTGGGCCAGATTGTTTTGAGAGTGAGTATAGTTTTGATTAATTGCAGGAGTTGCGATCGCCACAGAATCGATCGTACCTGTAAAGCTAGCACCGATTAGACAGTAAGCTAAAAGCAACTTTTTTTCTTTCATTATTTTATGCCGTTATTATCAACTAAACTTAAGTAGGAAAATATTAATATTCCCAAATTGCTCTTTCAAAACATCCTACTGCCCGGAGAGCAGAAAAGCAAGTTGTGAAAGTAAAATTTTAAGAATTACCCTCAGCTTCTAAGTCTTCTAGTTCTTGCGTAGATTGCCATCCAGCTTCCCAGAGCGATCGATCTTTTAGCTGTTGGGCATTCAGCCAAAAACGGACTGTCGGATCGCAAGCAGCAACCATTTCGGCAAATACCCATTTACCTTGATTTTTCCTGTTGACTACTTGAAAGTGCCGCCATCCCCAGGTTTTTTGGTGGGCAGTCCATTTGGAACCGACTAAATAAGGGAATTTTTGTTTTTTCGGCATCGTTTTTTGAGTATATTAATAAGTAATAAAATTTTTTTGGCAGTTCCAGCAATGCACCTTATGTCCGCTCAAAAAAGTTCTCCTTCTCAAACTGTTACCGTTGTTGTCAACTCGGATAGTCCGCCTGCATCAAGATTTCAAGTTGTTACTTGCGGCACGCCAGATGCTGCACCGCGTTCCCTTTATACCTGCGCTAATCAGGGAGATGTAACTTCATGGCTGATTTGTAACGGCTACAAGTGGGTAGAAAACTCCGATCCGCAACAGTGGACAAAATCTTGATGTTTCCTGTTTTTTGAAATCGTATCATCTCCGGTCGATCGCTCCTTACTCAGATGCCTACAACATATCGCTTGCGGTTGCTGTAGGAGCGTCACTATTGTCCACTTAAGCAGGCACTACCAAATTTTTATGTAATTCTCGGTTAAAATTAGGGGCAGTCTTGGGACTGCCCCCATCAATTGTTATAGTTACTTTTGGGGTAGAGCGATCGCTGCACCTCTAATCACCAAAGTACATCACTCTAGTTAGAGGAACACACAGTGGTTATTTGCAGTGGTTATTTGTCGGAGTATGTACTATCGGACACCCTCGAACCCTCATCAATTGATGTGGGATTAATTGATGTGGGATTACTTTTGATATTGTTTGTGAGTCGATTCACCAATACCGAATCTCTGTGTCACAAGATAAGTCGCAAATCTCTAATCTAAAAGCAATTAGCCCTGGTTGTAGTTGTGGAAAATCATCGGTCGATCGCGCTGGTAGTTATTGCTTTTGTCCCGACAAATCTAGAGGGAGTTGGGGGAGCCGCAGCCGCACGGCGTTGGTTTGCAACCACAAAGTAATAGCGTGTTTCCGTTGCGGGGTCACGAACTCACCTGGCCTGATTACGCCGGCGCAGACACCAATATTTTTGATTAGGGTTTCCCGTTCCGATGAACTTGCACCCTGGAGCAACCTGACTTGGGCTTTGATAAAATCCACGTTCATAGCTGAAAGTTAAACTAACTAAAGAACTCAGTTAAATAGCGATGCTTTGATTCCGATTGTAACTCTAAAACCGCTGTTTACCAATCAAATTGATTCAGCTTCCCTCAAATGGGGATCGCGGTGTCTAAAGCTAGGTGACTTTATTTACTGTATCTGTTTTTGCTAGAAAAAGTGTCACCATCTTAGCATTCTTGAAAGCAGTTTTGATGATTAAGAACTGTAACAAATCGTTAGATCGTACTGTAACGCAGCATACTGTAATGCTAGCGCCACTATCTCGAACTGAAAAAGTTCAACATTATATCTTCTTACTGCTTCCTTGAGAGGTTCTACCCCTCATTGGAACCCCGATCGGTGGTTTGGTATTACCGCGCGATCGTCCCCCCCTTTAAATACAAGCACTGATACATTACACCGTTTTTTAGCCCTTATGACAGCAGTCAGCATTGAATATAACTTAAGGCATAGGTACTGTTGCCGGTGTTGCAGCAATGCCTGCTAGTTTTTTGTTATTGTTGCTCAATTATATATTGCTTTGCCACTATCGCCATCCCCTTTTTTGACCTTGGGGAATTTAGCTTTAGACTGTTAGGATCTATGAGATCGGGATGGCACCTTGCAATCTCCGACAATCGGCTGTAATGGCTGAACAACAATTTTCCCAATGGATTGCAGCAGATCCCTTGCCCGATCTGCTTATCATTTATTACTGTTTTTGTATAACTTATAACAGATTAGGAACAGCCAGCTAGTTGTCGGCCCCTTAATACTATAAATTACTGACTCGATCGCTGTTATCTGGCAAACTAATATAGATTTTAAAGAGCGATAATTAACAATTTTTATTGTGTTTAAACATTAGTTTGTTTAAACACCCAAATAGCGATCGGGTATACAAAGTAATTCCCAAATTCAGTATGGCCCTCATGAACTAGATTGTGTGACCCGAGCCCATGCCACAACTCACTGTCTTGTTGACTGTATTTTTGTCCGTTCAACCCAGTTGCAACACCGCTTGCGAAGTCACATGAAACTTCTTTAGGGAATCACACTTAATTGCCTGCCCCTACCCATCGTCTAATAATTTAGATAACGCTAGCATCTAACTAAAGACAGATTGTTAAAACTTTATAAAAATTAAAAAACGCCCGATCGGCAGCGAGTGGCAAACAACAAGCCCCCTCACCTTGACAAAAGTTACGCGATCGGCATAGCAAAACTTTGCCCAACTGATATCGTCAGTCCCGGACGCAAAGAATAAGAGTTATGAGCCTGAAGACCTTACAGAAGCAGAACCTGCGCGTGAAAAGCCTACCCACAATTGAGCAACAATGGGTAGGTTTGTCCCAGAATCAAGTTACCAAAAACCGCGTATGGAGGCGCGCAAGTCCTGAAACGCCTAATCTGCTATTTCCGATTGCAATATCGCGTAGCGGGCGACAACCAAACTAACTCTAGCTTGTTCTATTTCCGACAATTCTGTCCAAGGTTTGCTCAAAGCCATTACAGATTCCACCGCATTTCCATCAACATCTCGCATAGCATAAGCCAAAGGACGGGCGATCACCTGCAAATCTTCCTCAGTCCACTGGGGCAAAATATCTAACGCGCACTGCACCATGCGATCGGCCAAAGATTGATACTTAACAGCAACATTTTGAACGCTGCGACTGACGCTAGCCAGCAAATCTTGAGGAAGGCGATCGAACTTTTGGCGCAAAGACTTTTGCAAAGCCGTCGCCGTCCAAATTCCGTCTAACTGTGCGAACAACGCCTGAGATTTTTCGGCAATATCGCTGTCGCTAAGC
>JBOFTL010001316.1:0-2446 GCA_051652045.1 Microcoleus sp.
GCATCCTCGCGACTTTCCACGCCTGCTAACTCAACAACATACAATCCTTTACCGGGAACGTAACGCCCTCCCAAAAATTCGATCGCCTCCGGTTCCTTTTGATTTGGATACAACAACCACCGCTTTCCCGGTTCGATAAATCTTTCAGGAAAATCGGAATTCGGATAAATTCGGACTTCACCGTATAAACCTTGAGCTGCTACAATTGTACCGATTTCTATCCAGTCAGACATAGTTGATAGTTGATAGTTGATAGTTGACAGTTGACAGTTGGTAATTGGTAATTAGTAATTGGTAATTGGTAATTGGTAATTGGTAATTGGTAATTGGTAATTCTCTAAATCTGCCAATTTCTCAATCCCCCAATCCCCCAATCTCCCAATCTCCCAATCTAACAATTTAACAATCTAAAATCTAAAATCTGAAATCTAAAATCGAATGACTGATGACTAATTTAAACTAATCCCGCTCTCAATGCGACAACGGCTGCTTGCACGCGATCGTCCACAGCTAACTTATTCATAATACCGCGAACGTGAGTTTTGACAGTGTTAGGACTCAGGTAAAGTTCGGCAGCAATTTCGGGATTGCTGTAACCTTCCACCATTAATTTTAATACCTCTAGTTCTCGCTGCGACAGTTGACCGAAAGTAGTTACAGATGAGGTTGTTGGGGGTTTGAGATGATCGATGACTGTACGGGCAATTTGCGGATCGAGGTAGGTAGCGCCCTCTGCTGCTGCTGAAATTGCTGCTAATAAGCGCTCGATCGAAGCGCCTTTGATACAATAAGCATCGGCGCCGCTAGAAAGCGCTGCAATAATTTCAGTTTCTGCGGTATGGGAAGTCAGAATTACTACTCGCACTTCTGGCATTTGGGCTTTAATTTTTTGCGTTGCTGCAATGCCGTCGAGTCTCGGCAAGCCGATATCCATGACAATAATATCGGGCTTGAGTTTCAGTGCGGCAGCTACACCTAAATAGCCGTCTTCTGCTTGTCCTACTATTTCGATGTCTGGGGAATCAGCTAACACTTGTTCTAATCCCAGTTGCATCATCGGATCGTCTTCAACAATTAAGATTCTCATAATTTTTGGGCAATTAAATTTTTCGGTTCGTAGTTGCGCTTAAGGGCTGAGAGTTTGTGTCACTTTGTTTGAGTAATGGGCTAATGCTAAAACTTGCTTTACTCCCTGTTAGATTGTCAGTTAGTTTTCAATAATTAAGTTATTCAGGATTCTTTAGTAATTGGGTTTTTTGGCAGCGTTTTTGTTCTTGGCGGCGCTGAAGCGCAACTACAAACTTTATGGACTAATTTTTAAAACTTGAATGAATTCACCTGCCCAAATCCAAGTTTCTACTGCTGCTGGCAAAACTGCTAAACCGGTGGTATTTGCCAAGTTAATTAAATTGGCTGAATTTTGGCTGCCGCTAGCTGGTTCAAAGTGCCAAGCTCCGGCGGTTAAATACAGTTTACCCCATACATATGTTTCGCGTTTGCCGTCCGATCGCAATTCTACATCCGATCGCGCTTGCACGAACTCCGGCCCCCAATTTTCCTCCCTAAATCCTGCCATTTTTCTCACCGCAGGTACGACAAACCGCCAGCAGCAAACTAATGCAGATACCGGATTTCCCGGCAAACCAAAATACAGGCATTCAGACTTGGCATCCCGTTTAAAAGTAGCTACTGTTAAAGGTTTACCCGGCTTAATCGCGACCGATCGCACGTGAATTCTTCCTCCTAAATCTGCTAAAATATCTTCAACATAATCGTATTCTCCTACCGAAACTCCTCCCGTTGAAAGCACGATATCTGCTGTGGAAATAGCACGGGCGATCGCCTCTGTCAATACCTCTTTGTTATCGGGAATTATCCCCAATCTTACCACTTCAACTCCCATTTTAGCTAACAAAGCAGTTAAAGCGTACTGATTCGAGTCTACCAATTTTCCCGGTGTCACAGGTTGGTCTGGCGATACCAATTCATCTCCGGTAGAAAAGATTACCACCCGCACGCGCCTGTAAACTGGAACTCGCACGCACTGGGCAGTTGCTAACACCGCAATTTCTGGGGCATCGATCGTTGTTCCCGGAGTTAGCAAAGGTTTTCCTGCTTGATAAAAAGCACCTTTATGCCGGACAAAAGCTTGCGGTTTTGACGGAGAAGCCAGGATAAAAATGCGAGATCCCTCGCGCCTGGTTTCTTCCTGCATTACCACGGTATCAGCCCCGACTGGCATCATTCCCCCGGTAAAAATTCGCGCTGCTTGCCCGGATTGAACTGTTTTTTGCGGCTGATATCCGGCAGGAATTTCTTCAATTATATCGAGGGCGATCGGTTTTGCGTCGCTGCAATTTTCCACATCGGCAAACCGCACTGCGTACCCGTCCATTGCCGAATTGTCCCAATAGGGAAAATCCAGGGAACTTGTCACGGGCGCGGC
>JBOFTL010001317.1:0-9015 GCA_051652045.1 Microcoleus sp.
CCAACGCTTTCTTAGCTTTTGTCTGATGATGGAATCAGTAGGCAGGACGTTATTACCTAACTCAGTTCCCTATGTAATCTACTGTACTACAAAAATCAAAAAGTGTCAAGCTATTTTAGATTTTAGATTTTAGATTTTAGGTGTAAGGTGTGAGGTTTTTTCTCACACCTACTACCTACCACCTTCTTGTCTCAGGCAACAAAATATTCAGGCTTAGCAAACAAAGATAGATAAACTAGCTGTTGCTTTTGCACTACAAACTGACCTGCAAACTGATGGCTTGTACAAGTTTTGAGAGTCAGATCTAAAAAGCATTCTTCCTCTTTAACTTTAAACGACTGTTTGGGCGTCTTCGCTAAGCTAGTCGATACTTTTTCTTGAAATTGCAAGCGACTTTGATGCAGTTTGTCCCGCAGTGCTAACAAGCTGTTAGCAGCAAAAGGACGGAAGGATTTCTCTAAGTTGCTGGCTTGGCTTTCCGAAGTCATGGCTGCGACGCCGTAGCAAAAGCAAACTAAGGGCATCCAGAGTTCTGCAAAATAAGCTGCATTAGGCGCAATTTCCATGCCGACTAATCTGTCATTCAACAGAAATAGCGCTCCTATTTGCTGGGGAAGCAACTCGAATCGCGTTTGATATTGCGTCAACCAAGCACGTTTGCGACTGATAATTTGCTCTAAATGTCCCCGCCTTTCTAAACTGAAAGACACATTGAGTTTGGTGATTTCATCCCACAGTTTGTTGTAGCTTTTCTTGCCGCGCAATTCTAAGGCTTTAGAGCGCAATTGTAGGGGAAGAATGAAAAACCATTGCTCGCGTTCTTCCAAATAACCGCCTTGGGCTGCTTGGACGCAACAAGCATCTTCAAACATCAGTTTTTGTCCGGCGGCAATGAAGGCAGAACGGCACAAAGCGTGATTTTGAGCTCCATCTTGAATGTAACCCATATGCAGGGGAACGATCGCAATTCCTTCGGTACTGGGATTGTGCAGTTCTAAATTACCGTATCCGTTGACTCGATTGAGTTTTAAACCCGATAGCGGACTGGTAAAATTGCCCGATCGATTCGGACCAAATAGGGGAACTGCGGTGAGATTTCCCGATCGCTGCGGCATCCCGAAACTGTATTCAGAAAAATCCAAACGATCGGGCGCGATCGATGCTAATTGTTTGCTGTCCATAGGACTAACTCCCTTTCTAAACAATCCAGTTTTCGGAGTAAAAATTCTTTGAAGCATTGCTCGGCTAAGGAACTCTTGACTCGCGAAAATAAATCCAGCAGTAATTGGGAAAAATCATCTTGATGCCAGAATTCCAACTGCGGCAAATTGGGAGCAGCCCGACGCAAACTCAAATCATCTCGATCGGTGAATTTACTGTGGCAAAATACCACAGGCGTTTCCACCTTTAATCGCGGGAGTGTTGCCGCTACTCTTGCCAAATCACCCGGATAAACATTTTCGTAACCATCAGAAACAATAATGACTAAATCCGGTTCGCCCAACAAAGCATCAATGACAGCGGTTGCTAAATCTGTTGCTCCTTCAGGTATTGGCAATTCTCCAGCACCGCCCAGCAAATGAACTTGCAAATTCGGGCAGCATTTTTCGATAATCAGCTTCAAAGCAACTGACTGAGATAGCGCGCAAAATTCGCGTTCTCCATAGCTGCGAGTGGAAGCAGAAGCATCGAAAACTAGAGCTACTTTCCCCGCAAAATAAGGGAGTTTCGCTGTCTCAGCTTGTACCGATTGTTCTAAAGAGTTTCGCAATTCCTGAGAGTCGCCACCGCGATATAAATGCACGATCGTCGCAGAAATTTCGCCTCGATTTGTGGCTGTTATCGTTGTCGGACTTTGTTGTTGTTTCTCTAATTTAACCGTGTAACATTCAGAAACAGAGGTGTATTTTACAGGTCCCACAGGTGGCATCAAACCACTACCCAGCGGCGGGTGATAGAGGTAAGGTAAGACTGTTTTAACTCGATCGCTCTGACGAGTATTTCGCAGTAATTTGCTCTGTAACTCCGCAGTGTTTGGTGCTGCATGAGCAAGCTGTTTAATCGCGCCTCTAGCTGTATTTTTTCCTAAAGCGTGTTCTAGGATATCGGCGATCGCGGGCCGGCGGCGCAGTGCCAGATCCTCAAATTGGGGATGATTGAGAATGTAGTTTAAAATGGCACGAGTTGTATGTTTGTGATTGGCCCGCACCCGCCGCAGTGCTAGAAAAACTCCGATCGCTAAGTCGGGAGGTACGATCGCTAACAGTACATTTGTCACCCTTTCTAAGGTTTGACGGATCGGTTTTGACATTCCAGCACGGGACTGTTGCAGTAGCATGAATAGCATCCGCACTCGCTGAAAAGTTGTCACTTTGTCGATCGGCGCTAATAATGCATATTGCTCGGGATTTTGTGCGTAAAAAGATTGATGCAATTCTGCATCTCTCCATAGGGGAGGTTGACCGTTATTTTTGATGATGAATGGTTGGTTTTCTGTCTGAATGTGCTGTAAAAATTCCGTGAGTGTTACGATATTATTTATCATCGGTTCCTCCTGTTGATTTTAGATTTTATATTTTATATTGGTGGAATTTTAGAGATTTTAGATTTGGGATTTTATACTAAATGCAGATTAGTTGCTTCATTTTGATTGTCGATCGGGACTTACACGCAGACTCTATCTGTAGGGTGCGCACTGCGCACCTTACTGATTAGTTACTGATGAGTTATCCCCCTTCAGGTTGTTGCTTCTGGGACGATCGAAATCAGATCGATCGCCCGATTAGTCAATACTTTTGGCGATCGTTACTCAGCCCGAAGCGCGATGGCTGCGCCCCAGCTTGCGCCTACGAATTCTTCAGACTTGTTAGCTCTGAAACCCTATATACTACATTATGTAGTATTTCGCTCGCAATGTCAAGAGAAGCGTCAAGAAAAGTTATACCAAATACGAATTTGCTGCGAAACAAGTACCAAACGTACCATCAACATTAAGCGATCGCAAAATCGATGCCATTGGAGATAATTCAACCGATCGTGAGTTTTTATCTCACACTCCCGACAAGTCGGCTACCTGATAGTTCCTGTTCAAATACCTAATAGACATCTGGTAAAAAGATTCTGGAAGCCTTACCCTGTCTAGACAAAAACCTAATTATGGGAGATGGCTAATGTCTGCGATCGTCACTTCGACGGTTCAGTATCGATCTTCAGCAGGCTGTATCCTGAAAAGATCCTTAATTTTATGTAGAGATGCAAAAGAGCGCCGATTCTAAATCCGGGTTAAAAACCCTATTAATCGAGAGGGATGTATGAGGTTTTAGGTTGTGAATTTAAGGAAAGAAGAATTAAGTAAAGATGTTTCTCACATCAACCCTTACCACCTAAAACTACGAGTTTCCAGCCACCAACTCATACCACTTGCAAGCAACCAAAAAGGGGTAGCAAACCCGGACTTGAGATGAGATGGGTATGAAAAAATTGTGTATAAAGCGATCGTTGATACAGTTATTATCGATCGCGACTATGATATTGATAGGTAAGTAATCGTCTTTACGTACAAGACAAGATAAAGTATTGCACTTAAGCGCCAACACAGTTATTATCGATTTAAGCGCCAACACAGTTACGATCGATCGGGACTATAATATGTATTGATAGGTAAATAATCGTCTCTAAGTACGAGGCAAGATACAGTAGTTGCACTTAAGCGAAAACTATGTCACACTCGTGCTGACGATCGGGGCTTCTACCAGGCTTGTTGACTAAATTAAAAACAGACAATCCCAACTGAATCAATATCTGGCGCTTGTGATAATTTTGTTTGGCGTACCGTAAGCTGCCACGCATCTAATTTTGCAGCTAATGTTTCTGAGGATTAAGACTTACGTCAAAGATAGTTTGACACGCGATGTGTAGCACTAAACAGGGCAGATGCGCATTCTAAATATAGGATGCGATCGTAAGTCCTATGAGACTATGATAGGATGCCAATCCTGACAGCCTCTATCTTTAATGTAAATACAAAGTAGCTTACCAAATCCGAGATTTAATCCCTTGCTTGAGGAGACGTTGAAATCGTTATTTCACCAACAAAATCTGTGGGTGCAGGCTAAAGAATACAAAAGGATTTTCCCGCAGGATTTGCGAGCGACAAATTTCTCGGTGCAATTTCTACCATTTCTCTACGATCGTGCAACACTCTTTGACCCCCTAACCCCCCCCGCTGCATTGCGGGGGGAATAAAAATACTGTTGCATTATTTTTTGAAATTGGTATTACCTGGGCGCTTCCGTTATCTGGTTGAATTATGGATTTGCCATAGGAGCGATGAAAGAAGAAGTAATTGCACAACGGCACCGTTAATGTTGGATGCTAGAAAATAGAGACAGTAGTATGAAAATTGCATTAGTCCACGATTACTTGACACAACCCGGTGGAGCCGAGCGGGTATTTGAATTGCTGTGCAAGCGCTACCCCAATGCTGATATTTTTACGTCTCTTTACGAACCCAAAAAAACGATCGATTTAGGAGAACGTGAAGTTCGCACCACCGTACTTCAGAAAGTACCAGGGGCAAGTAAGAATTTTAGGCTAATGGCTCCATTTTATTTTTCAGCCTTTCGAGCCTTGGATCTGCAAGAGTACGATCTGATTATCAGCAGCACCACTAGCTTTGCTAAAGCTGTGCGAAAAAGACCGGGAGCAACACATATCTGTTTTTGTCACAATGTCACCCGTTTTTTATGGGATACGACAACTTATCTGCGAGACTATGCTAAATATCGCAATCTTTCTGGGATGCTCGAACCAATTTTTCAAAAGATGAGAAAAGCGGATCTAGATTCAGCTCAAGAACCGGATTTTTACATTGCCAATTCTAGCACAGTTGCCACTCGCATCAAACGATTTTATGGTAAAGAATCAGTGGTAATTAACTATCCGATCGACACCAACAAATTTATTTTTTCCCAAGACAAAGAGGATTTTTATTTAGCCTCAGCTCGCCTTCTCGGTTACAAACGCATTGATGTAATTATTGAAGCATTCAATTGGCTGGGATGGCCTTTATTAATCACCGGTGATGGCCCGGAGCGAGAGCGCCTCGAATCGAGAGCTTTAAAGAATATTAAATTTCTCGGTCATATTAGCGATACAGAACGCAGTCAGTTGATGTCTAAAGCTTGCGGTGCGATCGTTGCTGCTTTGGAAGATTATGGCTTAGTTCCAGTGGAAGCTAATGCTAGTGGAACGCCTGTAATTGCCTACGGTAAGGGAGGCGTTTTAGATACTCAGATCCCAGGTAAGACAGGAGTGTTTTTCAAGCTACAGACACCGGAAGCAATTCATGCAGCAGTGCTGGAATCCAGTAAAATTGAATGGGATTACGAACAAATCCGAAACCACGCGATCGCGAACTTTTCCGAAGCAGCTTTCTTTGAAAAAGTCGATCGGGTAGTTCAGGAAGTTTGTCATCCCGATTGGAAATTGGGATCGAGTGTTGCCGAGGTTTGAAAACCCATCGTTCTCGGACAGATTTTTAATATTGTATCCTGCCCGGAAGCTGGTTACAATCTTGTGTAGGATACAGTATATTAACAGACCTCAACGCAGCGTCAAAAATCACCGCCCTTTCACGGGCGGCGATTGTTTCAACAGCCATAAATATGATTGGTTTAATAAGTTGATAACCGAGGCTCAGAAGTGACTGAAAATAAGATCGACTCAATTGCTGAAACAGAAGCGGGCTATGGAGAACTATTTGCTGTTTTAATCCGCAGGCGCTTTTGGTTGCTAAGTATTTTGTGCATTATCACTGCTGCTGCTACCGTAAAAGCTTTGAAAGAAAAGCCTACCTATCAAAGCTCAATGCAGATCCTGGTAGAAGCTAATTATCAAGGCAAAAAAAATAGTAAAGCAGACAGTCAGTTTGCCCAATTTGCCGATCCTAGTGTTGAGGTAGACAATGCTACTCAGCTCAAACTGATGCAAGGTTCTCAACTCATTAAAAAGGCAGTAGACTTACTTCGCCCCCAATACCCAGAGATTGATGTAGACGAGATTAAAGAATCCTTAACCGTCTCTCAAGTGGCGGATGAGAAGGCACAAACCCAGACTAAGATTTTTGAAGTAACTTACACGGCTAATCATCCGACTCAAACCCAAAAAGTGCTGCAAGTCATGCAACGGGTTTACTTGGAATACAACCGAGAACAGCAAAAACTGCGTTTAACTAAAGGTCTGACTTTCATTGACGAGCAATTGCCAAAGGCTCGTAAAAACGTTGCTCGAGTTGAGGCTACCTTGGAAGAGTTTCGCAAAAGTCAAAATCTAATTGAGCCGGAATCCCAAGCAAAAGCCATGACTGAGGCAATTAACAGCATCCAGCAGGAGAGGCGGACAATTCAGACCAATAAAAGGGATTTTCAGGCTCAAAACAACTCTTTGCAACAGCAGCTTGCTAGTTCTCCGCAAGAAGCACTCACTGCGGCACGGCTAAGTCAATCTTCTCGCTATCAAGCTTTACTCAACGAAATTCAAAAAACAGATTTAGCCATCGCCCAGCAACGGATACGTTTCACTGACAGAAATCCCTACGTTCAAAAGCTACTTTCGGAACGCAACAAACAACTAAGTCTCTTGGAAGCAGAAAGGCAGCGCATTTCAGTAGGAGGTTCTGCTGAGCTTCCAGATGGGGGAGAAAACCTTTTGCAAGGAAGGCAACTCGGTGAAACTGACTTAATTATCGCTAATAAACTTCTGGAGATTCAGACTAACTTAAAAGGTTTAACCGCACGCGACGCAGCACTGGCAAAAAAAGAAGAGCAGTTACGTGTAGAACTCGATCGATTTCCGAATCTCTTGGCTAAGTATGCTCGCCTGCAAACAGAAGTACAACTCAAGCGAGAAACGTTTCAACAGTTAGAAAAAGCGCGGCAAGATTTAAGCCTGGAAATTGCCCGAGGTGGATTTGATTGGCAAGTTGTCGAAGTACCGCAGCCCGGTGTTCAGGGTGCTTCCAAAAAACAGCAGAACATTATGCTTGGTGTTGTAGTTGGGTTGTTTTTGGGTGTGGCAGCGGCTTTTGCTCGCGATATGTTGGATGATTCAGTTCACAGCCCAAAGGAGTTAAAAAAGCTGGTTCCCTTGCCTTTGCTGGGAGTGACTCCGCAGCTACCCATCAAGCAGAAAAAATCGATCGCGAGGCTACTTTTTGGCAAGCGGAAAGGTTTCGTAGATTGGGCAACAGAACCGATTGTCAAGTTACCTTTTGGTAAGCCGGAAGGTATGGGGATTTGCACGATCGAAGTAATTCACAGTCCTCCTGCGTGGGAATGCTTCGATCTAATTTATCAGAACATTCAACTGCAAAATGCTGGTGCGAACTTCAGTCCTTTAACGATTGCTTCAGCATCGAATGGTGAGGGAAAATCAACGATCGCTTTAGGCTTGGCAGTTAGTGCTGCACGCCTGCACCAACGGGTGCTGTTAATTGATGCTGATTTCCGCCAGCCTACGCTGCACGAACTGCTCGATCTTCCTAATGAGTACGGGCTGTCAACTATGCTGGAAAGTAGCGTTACAGTCTCAATTTGCGGCGAAATTTCAACATCAGATGACATATACATTGATATTTTGACTTCCGGCCCAATACCCAAAGATCCCGTCAATCTGTTAAGTTCTCCTCAAATGCAGAAATTGATGGCAGGATTTGAGCGGACTTATGACTTAGTTCTGTTGAATGCACCTCCCGTTTTAGGGGTGGTAGATGCTCTTTTGCTGGCATCCTATTGCCGGGGGGTAGTGTTAGTGACGCGCCTCAATCGGGTGACAAAAACTGCGCTGACTGAAACGACAGCTATGCTGAATAAGATAAAGACGATCGGGGCGATCGCGAATGGGGGTATGAGTTTCAAAAAGGGCAAAAAACCTTTTTAAACGTAACATCCAAACCCCCCAAAATCTTACTGGATAGCTATTCTTTCTTTTTCGGCATTCGGTATAGCATCTGAGGCACACTCAATCACTCCGTATAGTGCTTTCCTTCTTGCTTCTGACTTCTAACTTCTGACTCCTGAAGAATGCTGACTCCTCGATAATTCATCCGTGTATCCGGGGCCGAATCCGTGTTCTTCCTTTTTCTTAGAATCAACATCAATTTTCTTTCACGCCGCTTCAGCTTCACGGACTTGCATATCATGGATCGTGTCAAATGTCAATACCAAGATTCGAGATTCATGAAAAAAAAACAAATCGAATCATATTGACGCACTTGTAAAGTGTGTTATAAGAGAAACATGGATCTACTTAAGTAATCCTACCATCAGGATATCTAAATTTCTGGGTGTTTTACGCTACATAATTGATTTTTGGGTGTTTTACTCTACCAAAACTAATTAGTAAAACTAGCGTCAGGTAACAAAAACCAATGACCAACTCAACACTCTCAAATTCAAAGATTGATTCTTCTGTAGAACAACAGCATTCAGACAATTACTTACCTCACTGCAATCTCAAGTGGCGACAGGGAATATTATTCGTCAGTCTCGGATTGCAGAGCAAACAGCCTTATATCTCAGCATTCAAGACTGAGCAACAGCTAATAGAATGTTTGAAACAATCTCCGGTGCGCCTGGTTTGCCTCTATCCAACCCTAGATGAGGCAACGCTGAAACTCTGGGCTGATGCGTGCGATCGAGCGAATAAACCAGTGTTCCTACGGGGAAATTTTCAAAGAACATTACAAAGCCAAAGCCAGCTACAGCAACTAATTGACTCAATAGTTGCCTTTTTTTTGTTACTCTTACTCAGTCCGATCGTACTAGCAGTAGCTACATCGATCTACCTCTATTCACCAAAGCCGATTGTTTCCCAGCAATGGTACTTAGGTAGAGGAGGAAAATTTTTCCGGATGCTCGAGGTTTCCACGAGAATAGCTAATGACGACGCTCGTACTGCACCTTTAATTCGTTGGATGTGTAAGTACAATTTGGATAAATTACTACACTTTTTGTA
>JBOFTL010001318.1:0-6526 GCA_051652045.1 Microcoleus sp.
GACAATTACCAAAAGCTTACCACCCAGCAACTAAAAAAACACTACAAAAATTGTTCCTAATTCTGATAGTTATAGGTGTTGTAATTGGTGGCGTTTTGTCTGTAGGCGTAATCGCCCTGATGCAAAAAGCCGGACTGACAAATGTGCCGGCTAGAGTGAATAATTCTAAGTAAATAGCAGGGTTTCCCGATCGCCACTCCTTAATTATTATATCTTCAATTCCGCTCCTATCGGGTCATAAATTAAGGTGCGATCGCTTGTCATGCCAAAAAACATTAAGGTTTTTATTATTTTATTTGATTTACCCGTGTCTGTATGTAGGGCTTGCACTGCGCATCTTACTTGATGCACCCTACAGATATAGTTTGAGGCTAGGGAAACTAAACCCCCAGTTGCTGCGTCAATATCTCTCGGCTATATCTGCTTCCCATAAGCCGGGTTTTTGTCTCATTCCTGTTAAGGTTAATTTACTCTTACTGTCAATTATCAACTCTTAACTCTCAACTCTCAACTCTCAACCCTCAACTCTTAACTATTTACCGAAAATGACATCAAAAAGTTATGACATCAAAAGGTAAAAAACAGAAATCGCGCCGAGAATTCTTGAAAAAAACCGCCCTCACTGCTGCTGCCGCCAGCGCCGCAAACCTAGCTGTCAGTTGTCAGGGAAAACAGCCAAAAACATCAAATCAATCCGGAACATCCACAGAAACTTCAACAGAAAATTTACCGGGCGAATCCAATAAATCAGAATCACTTCCCAAACCAGAAAATGAGGTTTCCCAAGCAATCGGTAACGACTTTAGCAAACAATCTGCAGCATTGAGTCCCGACAAAATTGTTGATAGCGCGTGTCAGTTTTGCAACTCACTTTGCCGCCTGAAAGTTCACCTCAAAGATGGCAGAATTATTGAAATTTTAGGCGAACCCGACGATCCGGTTCAAGCCGGAGGTTTGTGCGTCAAAGGGCCGATGATGGCGCAGTTGGTTTACAACCGATTTCGTTTAAAACAACCGCTGAAAAGAGTCTCGGGAAACAAAGGAGATGCTAATGCAAAATTTGCACCGATTTCCTGGGATGAAGCTTTAACAACTATTGCTAAAAAATTCTTAGCCCTCCGCGATGCCAAACAAGCGCGCAGCATTGCTAGCAAAACTTCCGGCAGAATGCCGCGGGGAACTGATGCTTTAATCTCGCGCTATTTTTCATTACTCGGCAGCCCTAACGATACAGATGTCGGCCCTATTTGCAATGATGCGGGCGGCAATGCTTTAGCAAAAACCCTGGGTTTGGCGCACTTTACTAACGGTTACGGCCTCGACGGTGCGATCGGAAAAGAGGATTTGGGTTCGGCAAAATACCTGTTATTTCTAGGCACAAATCAAGCAGAAACCCATCCGGTTACTTTTGCTTATTTGCTGAGACAGCGCCTGCAAACCGCAGCAAAATTAGTTGTTATCGACCCTCGATTGACGCCTACCGGCGCGCAAGCTGATGATTGGATCGCGCCGAAACCCCATACAGATATGGCTTTGATTTTGGGAATGCTGCAACATATTATCGATCGCAATTTGTTCGATCGCGAGTTTGTTGAAAAATGGGTTGTCGGTTTTGAGGAACTGAAAAAACACTTAAACGATCAAAAATACACGCCGGAATGGGCGGCAAATGTTACCGGAGTTCCCGCTGCGAGAATCAAACAAATTGCCGAAGAATACGCCGAAGCCAAACCGGCCGCAATTTTTTGCAATGCCGGAATTTCCCATCAATTAAATGCTTTCGATACCTACCGATTGCTGGCATTTCTTGCAGCAATTACAGGCAACACCGGCACTAGCGGTGGCGGCTGTAACTTCATGCACAATACTTGGCCGGGCAGTTTGAATCTACCTCAAATCAAGGGCAATCTTCCGCAAAAAGAAGCCGCTTTGCCTGTCGGGCCGGATTATTTTTCCCAGTCGATTTTAACCAGCAAACCCTATCAGTTAAAAGCTGTAGTGACGGCAGGGAATCCGATTCTCGCTAGTGCCAATACGAAGAAGGTACAAGAGGCATTTAGCAAGCTGGAATTCTATGTTTATACTGGCTTGTTTATGGAGGAAGCAGCCTATTATGCCGATATCATTTTACCAGTTACCAGCGGTTTGGAAATGTCAACAGTATATATGCGCCGGGACGATCGGGCAATTCGCTGGCAGCAACAAGCCGTACCTCCCGTGGGAGAGTCGAAACCCGATTGGGAAATCTGGATCGATTTAGCGCACGCTACCGCTAAATTAGACACTAAAAACCCCCCTAATTATTGGACGGATAACTTTCCTTTGGAATGGAAAGATTATCGCAAATTATGGGCTGCATTTGTGGCAAATACACCAGGAATGGGCGGCATGACGGTCGATCGAATGGAGAAGAGATTGGAACCTTTACGCTGGCCTTGTCCTACTTTAGATCATCCGGGTGTCAGCACTCTTTATTTAGACGATCCGTCGTGGTATCAAGCGGCAGAATCTCTGAATCCGCTACATAAAGGTAAGCGGTTTTTAACGCCCAGCGGCAAAGTAGAAATTTACACTCCCGAGTTAGAACAACTGTTAACAACTGCCGGACATTCTGCCCTCCCAATTTTTTACACTCACCCGGAAGTAACGGGCAAAAATCCGACAATTCAGTACGCAGCAGAATTTGTCAAAAATCCGATTAACCCGCAAGCCGTGACGCCAAAAGTTACCTTGGGCGCTGCATCTGATGGCGCGATTCACCAAGAATACCCGCTCATGGGAATTATTGGCAAGCCTAGCGTAGTTAATTTCGCGGGAGTAACGCAGTGGACTTATACTGGCAAGCAAATGAACGGGATTCGTTTGATTCAAATTCATCCCCAAGTTGCCAAAAGTTTAAATGTGAATAATGGAGATAAAATTACTGTAGAAAGTCCGAGGGGTTCGGTGTCGGGAACTGCTTTAATTTGGGACGGAATTCGGGAGGATACGATTTTTGTTCCCAACGGTTTCGGGCCGCTGCAAAAAATGTCTGAAGAGTTGGGAACTCCTGTGTACGAATCGGCTAATTTGTTGGTGGATGACAGGTATTACGACAATCTTTCGGGGCAGCAAGCATATAAGTGTTTTGCGTGTCGGGTGAGGAAAGTTTAGGGGATTTTGGATTTTGGATTTTGGATTTTAGATTTATTTAATTTATTAGCTAAATGGCGATTTCGGATTTTGGATTTTTTCAATTTCTGGACTTACGCACAGACCTTGAGAAACCGGGTTTCTTTGTAGATTTTTCGTTGAGAATCTGAGATTTTTCTAAGAAACCCGGTTTCTGTTCATCCGTCATTCCAACGTTCTACAGCCATAGATTTTTTCCTTGCCTTGACTTTTAAAGTTGATATCAATTATAATCTATTATTAGTTATTACAACACAAGCTTTATTCATTCAACTGTGTCTCAAACAACTGTGTCTAGAATTTCCTGGTAATTTGAAGTTGTTTGTGGGGTGGGGGTAGGTTTTTACAGCTTATTTGTGAGTGTCAAATATCTCGTCAAACCCGCCACTACAGAAATTCGATTTATTTAATTGATTCAAGAAATTGGGTTTTTTGCAGAATCTGTTGGCTGTAACTAAGATATTGTATGTGGATGTTTTCCGAATAATTGATGCTTAAAAATTCGCCCACCGCCCCTGATGTTGATAAATCGATCGCTGCTGGTTTTCACGCCCTTTCCGATCCGCTGCGGCTTCAGGTTTTGGAGTTGCTGCGGGAACAAGAATTGTGCGTTTGTGAATTGTGCGATCGACTTTCCGTACCTCAGCCCAAACTCTCTTTCCACCTCAAAACTCTGAAGGAATCAGCTTTAGTCAACAGCCGTCAAGAAGGCCGCTGGATTTATTACAGCCTCAATTTGACTCAATTTTTCGCCCTCGAAGAGTACCTCGCGGAATACCGCCGCTTCAGTCAGATGCTACCAGCCCGCCCCTGTACCGACGCAAGTTGATTGATATTTCTCGATCGCTAAAATACAGGTTTCCCTTTTTTAGTAGTTGACATATCAAATTTTATTGATATGATGTTACGTAATAGAACTTGTGCATTAAAGTATAACAATCGGGTTGTTTGCAAAAAAAGCTAAGTTGCAACTCGCAGATTCGGTAACAACCCGGTTTATTGATGGTTGATTGATAAGGGTACAAGAACTCAGATGAAACTTAATTAGTTGAGAGTGATGGATGCAGCAGCAAAAAAGCTAGCTAGTGCCGGACAAGATAGCGTTCGAGAGGCACTTGGCGAGTTTCTAGGTACATTTATTTTAGTTTTTGCAGGCACCGGTGCGGTGATGGTCAACAAAATCAGCCAAGGTGCAGTTTCTCATTTAGGCATTAGTTTTGTATTTGGGGCAGTTGTCGCTGCAATGATTTATGCTGTCGGTCATATCAGCGGCGCGCACTTTAATCCGGCGGTAACTTTAGGATTTTGGGCGAGCGGTTTTTTTCCTAAAAAACGTGTTGTTCCTTATATTTTAGCGCAATGTTTGGGGGCGATCGCAGCTTCATCACTGCTGCTAATTAGTTTAGGAAATACCGCAAATCTCGGCGCAACTACCCCTCTCAACGGCAACTGGATGCAGTCTCTAATTTTAGAAACAATTTTGACTTTTATCCTGATGTTTGTAATTCTAGGTTCTGGACTTGACAGGCGCGCTCACATCGGTTTTGCTGGCATCGCGATCGGCTTAACCGTAGGGTTAGAAGCTGCATTTATGGGGCCGATTACCGGAGCGAGTATGAATCCGGCACGATCGCTCGGTCCGGCGTTAATTGGCGGTATTTGGGAACACCATTGGCTTTACTGGGTAGCACCAATTTGGGGAGCGCAATTAGCAGTAGCAGTTTACCGGAAACTGTCGAACGGATTTCGGGATTTTAATTGAAAGCATCATGGCAAATTTTACTCACAAACCGAGAATTCTATTTTTATACGGTTCCTTAAGGGAGCGATCGTACAGTCGCTTGCTGGCGGAAGAATCTGCTAGAATCATTGAGGAATTCGGTGCAGAAGTTCGGTTTTTTAACCCTCGGGAATTGCCGATTTACGGTAGCGTTCCCGATACGCATCCCAAGGTTCAAGAATTGCGAGAATTGAGTTTGTGGTCGGAAGGTCAAGTTTGGTCTAGTCCAGAAATGCACGGCAATATTACGGGAATTATGAAAAACCAAATTGACTGGATTCCTTTAAGTATTGGGGCTGTCAGACCGACTCAAGGCAGAACTTTAGCGGTGATGCAAGTTAGCGGGGGTTCGCAGTCTTTTAATGCTGTGAATAGTTTGAGGATTTTGGGCCGCTGGATGCGGATGTTTACGATTCCGAATCAATCTTCAGTTGCTAAGGCTTATCAGGAGTTTCATGAAGATGGAACGATGAAAGATTCTGCTTACCGCGATCGGGTTATTGACGTGATGGAGGAACTTTACAAGTTTACTATACTGTTGCGAGAGCAAGTAGATTATTTGACCGATCGCCACAGCGAACGCAAAGAAAAAGCGGCTAAAGAGGCGATCGAACTCGCAAATCGCGCGCTTGAAGTTAAGTCTTAGGTTTGCAGTTAGGTTTGTAGTTAGGTTTGTAGTTAGGACTTCAGTCCTCTGCATTTTGAGGACTGAAGTCCTCACTGCGAAATATTTCGATCGCACATCATACTAGAAGGAAAAAAACATGAAAAAAGTAATGTTTGTATGCAAGAAAAACTCCTGTCGATCGCAAATGGCAGAAGGATTTGCCAGAACGATCGGAGAAGGAAAAATTGCCGTTACCAGTTCGGGCTTAGAATCAAGCAAAGTTCATCCGACGGCGGTTCAAGTGATGTCTGAAATTAACATCGATATCACCGATCAAACCTCTAAACCTTTAAGCGATTTCCAAGCAGAAGATTACGATGCAGTAATTTCTTTGTGCGGCTGCGGCGTGAATTTACCCGAAGAATGGGTGTTGCGAGAAGTGTTTCAAGATTGGCAACTCGACGATCCAGACGGAGAGCCGATCGAAACTTTTCATCGCGTCAGAGATGAAATCAAAGAACGAGTGGAGAAATTAGTGAATTCTTTGCAATAATCGCGATGTGCGCGATCGCGCACATCTTGTCGATCGATTGGCGATCGACTTCAGCAGACGCGGCTGAGTTGCTCAACCAGTTGAAAGCTAGGAGGAAGCGATCGAAAGCTGACTTAGCAGATGTGGAGGTGGCTTTAGAGTTGCTGGCAGAGGCAAATGCTTCGAGTTAAGTGCAATTTGTCTAGAATCTGTTTTTTCTAGACAAATTCTAGACAAATTCTAGGCAAATACTGAGAATGACTCGCCGATCGAACGAGCCAAGGATTAGGGGACAAGGCGTCAACCACCCACCACTAATCGGAGTACCGATATAGTGGGGGCTTGAAAGAGCCTAGTTGACCAGTCTAAGTGTATAAAATCACTACGTTTAAGGCAAGAGTTAAAGACCTACCAGAGAATGCGTAGCTAGTTCTCT
>JBOFTL010001319.1:0-4180 GCA_051652045.1 Microcoleus sp.
AGATTGCGATCGTCCGATCGAGCATAGATAATTTCAAGAGGAGTTTCAAACATGGCAGCCTTAAAAGTTGGCATCAACGGATTCGGCCGCATCGGGCGGCTAGTAATGCGTGCCGGCATCAAAAACCCCAACATCGAATTTGTCGGCATTAACGACTTAGTACCGCCAGATAACCTCGCGTATCTTTTCAAATACGATTCCACCCACGGCATTTACGACGGGGAAGTTGAAGCAAAACCAGACGGTATTCTAGTTGACGGAAATTTCATTCCTTGTAGTGCAATTAGAAATCCTGAAGACTTGCCTTGGGGCAAAGTCGGTGCAGATTATGTTGTAGAATCTACAGGATTGTTTACCGACTTTGAAGGCGCATCAAAACACATAAAAGCTGGAGCCAAACGAGTAGTAATTTCAGCACCAACAAAAGATCCAGACAAAGTTACAACATTGCTAGTCGGCGTCAATCACCTCAACTTCGATCCGACAAAAGATACAGTTGTTTCTAACGCTAGCTGCACGACAAACTGCTTAGCACCTGTTGCCAAAGTGATTAACGATAACTTCGGTTTAGCAGAAGGTTTGATGACAACAGTTCACGCCATGACAGCAACTCAACCAACCGTAGACGGCCCCAGTAAAAAAGACTGGCGGGGCGGCAGAGGTGCCGCGCAAAATATCATTCCTGCTGCTACCGGTGCGGCAAAAGCTGTTACTTTAGTCTTGCCAGAATTGAAAGGAAAATTGACAGGTATGGCGTTGCGAGTGCCGACTCCCGATGTTTCGGTAGTAGATTTGACTTTCAAAACAGACAAAGAAACCAGCTACAAAGAAATTTGTGCAGCCATGAAAAAAGCTGCCGAAGGCGAGTTGCAAGGCATCCTCGGATATACTGAAGATGCGGTAGTTTCGACAGATTTTCAAGGAGACGCCCGATCGAGCATTTTTGATGCAGGTGCCGGAATCGAACTCAATTCAAAATTTTTCAAAGTAGTTTCTTGGTACGATAATGAATGGGGTTATTCTTGTCGGGCGATCGACCTGATGCTATTGATGGCTGAAAAAGACGGAATTTTGGACAGTTAATCGTTCGATAACTTATATCAAATCCGGGTTTATTATTCCCATAATTGTCATTGCGAGCGTCAGCGAAGCAATCACAAAGTCTTAAGTCAAACTGAGGATTTATAAAAGGGATGGTTAACCCGGATTTAGGATTACCAGTAAAGTTCAGAAACCAAGTTGTTTGCAAAAATATTTCGTTTGAAGCAACACTCTCGGTAAATAACCCGGTTTCTGCGATCGGTGCGTAAGATAAGATTGCGTTCGATCGATTACCATAATACAAATAGTTTGCAATACAAAGATTTTGCATCACGATCGATTAAATCACTCCTTTAAGATACAAGGGGCGGGTTCGCCAAAGGCGTTCAAGGTTGCAGACAACTTAAATAAACCCGCCCTCCCCACAAATAACCCCTAATAAAACGCAGATTTGGTATAATAGGTAATACCAATTCCCAATTCCCAATTCCCAATTCCCAATTCCCAATTCCCAATTCCCAATTCCCCATTCCCCATTCCCCATTCCCCATTCCCCATTCCCCATTCCCCAATATATGTCTGAATTGCCACCATTAAATAACGAAACTATTTGGGCTATCCTCAACGAAGAAATTGATGATGCCACTACCAACCAATTAGTTTGGTACTATCTGGGCTACCGCTGCGATGCCGAAACAGGTAAGTGGAATAGTGCTGAAGTTACACCCGAGTGGCGCGAAGAATATCCCGAACCGCCGGATTTTATCGATTCTCGACCAGCAACTGTAAAATTGACTCGATCGATCCCCCCGGAAAACAAACAATTATTAAAGGAAAAACTGGGTTTTAAAGGTTATAAAATCGGCGAATTCGGCCCGAGACAAACCCGCAGGGCGACAATGGCAAATTGGCTGATGGGCTTGATGTAAAATTAGGTTGAGGTCGATCGAACTATATTATTTATGCAAGCCGGTGTGAATCGGTATGAAATTGGTATTAGGGATTAAAACTTACCCATCCTGCAAACCGTCAGGTATTCTTATACCAATTTTAAAAAAGAATGCAACAGTGTTCTTGTTCCCCCCCTTTATAAGGGGGGGTTAGGGGGGGTCAAAGATTGTAGCAGACTTTTAGAGAACTGGTATTAGACGCTGACAAAAACGCTTGAGGTAAGCTGACTTTGACTGACACCTCGCACGATTCCCAAATAATTACCGCCCGACTTAATCGCTGTCGAAGCAATGCTGGCACTACCATCTAACTGCAAATTCACAGCTTCAAAAGTCAAGCTGCTAAATCCAATACCGTCAGCCAAACCAATTCTATCTCCTGCTACAAAATCGGTAATTACATCCGCAGCATTTAAAGTAGTCGAAGCAGATAAACCTCCGGCTAAAACAAACGTATCATTGCCCGCGCCTCCGGTCAAAATATCCTGATTTCGATCGCCCGCTAAAAAATCGTCGCCGTTACCGCCGATTAAGATATCGTTGTTTTTGCCGCCGCGAATCGTATCGTTACCGTCAGATCCTAGCAGTCGATCGTTATCGTCATTGCCGCTGATAAAATCGTTCCCGACACCGCCATCAATTGAATCCGATCCTTTACCGCCGGTTAAGCTATCGTTACCACCGCCGCCGCTAATTGTATCTGCACCTTGCATTCCATTAATGCTATCAGCACCCGCTCCGCCGGTGAGGTTGTCATTGCCAGAAAGCGCAAAAATTGGCAATCCCGCAGCAGTTGCCGGTATTTGAGTATCGGCGCTATCTGATAGGAAATAATTACCACCGCTGGCTGTATTTTTCGGTCCTGTTGTCGGGCTACCTTCTCCTGTAGAGTTGGGAATTGGTGAAGTAATCGATACTAAGGTGTTTGGAGTTGGCGTTGGAGTTGGCGCTGGAGTTGGCGTCGGAGTTGGCGCGGGATTGACGCTACCGTCAAGAGAAGTAGCAAAAACCTGCGTCCAATAGTGATTCCAATTGACACTGCCGGTATCGTTGCCTAAAAAATAGTAACCGATGCCAATTTCTTTGAGATTGGGGTTGAGGATGTTAGCCCGGTGACCGCTGCTGTTCATCCATCCCGTTACAACTTGTTCGGGTGTGGAAGATCCCGCGCCGATGTTTTCTGCAGCCCTTGAAAATTGATAGCCGCTTGCGGTAATTCGGGTACTCATTGTAGAACCATCTTTTCCGTCATGGGAAAAGAAGTCTTGCAGTGCCATATTTTGGGTGTGATTTTGCGCTGCATTCAACAATTGGGTATTTAAGACTAGCGGTGACAAACCCAATTTGCCGCGTTCTATGTTGGTAAGTTCTAAAACTCTGTAGACAAAGGTTTGATTGGTTGTAGCTGTTGCGGGTTGCGACATTTGAGAGGCAGATCGCTCTCCGGTTAAAATGTCTGCTGACTGAAAACCTTCTGACTGAAAACTGGAATTGCTTTGTGGTTCGAGCATGGGGGTAATTTATTATTTTAAGACTTGGTTGTGCTGGTAGATTGCTTATCGTCTTAACGATGGTTTCCCCGATCTCTAGCTGGTTTGTTACAATTCAACGATTGTACTCAGCCTTATTGTTACTGTGTTTTTCTTGATTATAGCTGTTTTCAAACTGCAGGTGTCAAGAACTAAACTCAGGCAAAAACCTGTTTTTTTTCTAAAATTTTTCGATCGCGGTCTTAGAACCCTATGAATAGCGTGTTTTTGAGGTGAATTCGCCAGAAAATCTCCGGTTAATTGCCCGCGATCGGTAGTTTGTATTAATTTGAGTCAGTTGGCGCAGTTCGATCGCGCAAAATACAAACTTTCTGTCGGTAAATACTAATTTATTTCCGTAATTTCCCTATATTTACTATTGGTGACTTACGCATAAATACGATACCAACCAATTTTTTTAACTTGACTTAACGCCCCTAGCGCAATATTTTCTTACAAAACTCAACCTTTAGCTCGTAAATACCATATAATCATAATTATGTCAATAGTTGAATTTACTGATATTGTGTTTTCCTCTCCCCTCTTCCTTCTTCCTTCTTCCTTCTTCCCTCTTCCCTCTTCCTTCGTTCAGCGATCGAGCGATGAGCCCTCAACGGTTATCCTTGTTAGCTAAACAGACGGGAATCCCCACACTATACC
>JBOFTL010001320.1:0-22278 GCA_051652045.1 Microcoleus sp.
GGATGCGGCTCAAGAATTAATTGCCGAGGCGAACTGCAAGCCAGATTTTACTTATACAAAAGCTAAGGTTGCTATTTTTTGCGATGGTTCTGCCCACGACAGCCTCGAACAGCAGCAGCGCGATTTGGTGGCTCGTGAAAATTTAGAATGGGTTGCGGGATATTGCGCGATCTCTTTGCGGTACGATGAGGATTGGCAATCTCAGCTCGATCGATTAAATTCTTTGATTTAGCAAGAGACAGCAGTGGACACGAACGATCGCGCGTTCGATTCTTTTGAGATAACTCCTGGGAGTTACAGACTTTCGATCGCTCTCATAAATATCGTTGTGCGATCGACACTCCAGCTTCCCAAACACAAATTTGTTGCTCGGTCTTAATAAACTCCATTCAGCGTATTTCTTTTATTTCCATTCTGCTGACACAGCAAACTCATACAACTCTTTTTTAGAATTTCTTTTTCTCAGCACTTCACTTTTTACCGCACTAAATCCATACTGTTTGAGCAAGCTGACGTACAGAAGCTCCACAGGAACAACCGTATCGTAAAACTTAGAATTGCCAACAATATAGAAAATTTTAGCACCCGCAGCAAGCACCGGCCTGAGATTGGCTAAATGAGTAGCAATATCGCAAAAATACTTGTGAACGTAATTAGCTAAAATCGGACTGCGATCGCGAATTTGTGCGATAATATCTAAAAATCCCTCATGACAGATTTCTACTGAATCCGGTTGCCATTGGGCTAAACGCGATGTAGCAATTCCCCAGGTTCCCCCAATAGCTTGCCAATCTAATTCGCCCGCTTCCCGTGCTTCATTGAGAAACCCCAGCCAATACATATAAGGACGGACTTCCCGGATATAACTCATGCGATTCGGGTAAGGTGTTGAAACTCTCAGGGCTAAAGCCGCTGAGATTCTTAAGAAATTACTTTCTCAACCATCCCAAAGAGACAATTGCTTGTACTGTGGGTTCCCGGTCACAAGCCGTTTGCCTTTTTGGGGCGGCTTATTATCTACCAGGCGTTCATACAAGTTCACATCAAAGATGCTTAGTTGTACTGGTTTCGACAAGTCCCGCCGTACCATTTTCGATCTAATTCTAGTTTTTCTCACAATAGTTAACCCGTAGGACTCTATTGCTTTGGTTCTGACATTTCTGGCAGCTTGAATGTTGGCATCGTCGATATGTCCGCAGTTGGTGCAAATAAACTTTTCACCATTGCGGCTTGCTCGATCGATGTGCTTGCACTTGCTGCAAGTTTGGCTGGTGTATTGGGGATTGACTCTATATAATTTCTTGCCTGACTTTACAGCCACATATTCAAGCTTTTGAGTTAATCCATACCAGCTTGCATCAGCGATTGAACGATTTAAACCACGTTTAGCTGATTGATTATTTGGGAGAAATCTACCAGTTTCAGAAAAGACGGGTTTACACCGCTTCATCATATTTTTAACTTGCAAGTCTTCAAATGCAACACCATCAGCTAGACCTACAATTTTGTGCGCAACCCACCACTGATAAGCTTCGCGTTTTTGTTGAATCTTATGATGTAAGGTAGTTAGTGTTTTTTGTGCTTTTCTGCGGTTCTTACTCCCCTTTTGCTTCCGATTAACTCGTCTCTGCCTAACTTTCATTAAGCGTTTTATATGCTTGTTAGTAGAAAACCTTGGGTTGTCGATTGTTTCACCATTAGACAGGTAAACCAGTTTAGTTAATCCCAGATCGCAGCCAACGATAATTCATGCAGCTTAAAAGGGGGCTGGTTATGATTTGGATGTATTCTTCATCTGTGCTAAGTTGGCTCATTTTGTAAAATTAATAGAGTACGCCAAGCAGTTACAAAGTAAAGAAATGCTAGAATACTGATTGCGATCGAAATTAACAAGTAACCTCTCCAATGACTGTAACAGGTTGAAAGAACGAGATGCAGTTGGGCTTAAGGAACGGGGAGGAAACCTTATCCTTGCTGAGGGCGATCGCTCTATCTTTTTTTACCATAAAATGTTTCAAACCGCTCATCGAAAAAATTTATCCCGATCGAACAGATACGCTTACTCTTTGTCCGCCTCTTTCTTGTCCTTAATTGGTTCTTGACACGCGATCGAAAAACATTTTTGTAAGTTTTGCACGACGGTTAAAACAACCTAGACGCGAACGTATCGATCGGACTGTTGGCTGGCAAGAAATTGCTGGTAAGCCTCTTTATCTCCCCCAAAAGAGTCTGCAGAAACCTTGCTGACGATCTCGTAAGTCATTGCCTCAGCTTCTTCTGGCGTCAAAGGCTGGCGATCGCAGTAAGCAATTTGTACGTCTCGAAATTCCGGCAAATCCCCTTTAATTTCTGATAGGTCAGCTTCGTACCGAAACACGTTGACCACCACCCAGTCCGATGGAGTAACAAGGTAAGTTTTCCAAGGGCTGCCCTCTTTTTTAACGTGGTAAGTTAGCCGTTCCCCGACTTTTACTTTGCGCTTCAATAAAGGGCGGGAATCGTGGGAAAACTGCAACAGTCGAGTTAACTGTTTCCCGATAACAAGTTCTTTGCTTTCGATCGGAACCCATTTTTCCCCTTCTTTAATCAGGTAGAGGGTCAGGGTAGACTTGTTCTCCAGTGGGTCGTAAAGTTCGAGTTCTTCTGTTGGCATCATCTGTTCGAGTGAAGTCACGGTCTATTCTTCCTTATAATCTTGGTGGTCTGTCCACATATCCCAGAAACTTGTTTGCTTCCCTTTGAAAACGCAATCGACTCCCGAGTCTGAATCGCCGTCGTGATGCTCGACTCTTTTGAGTTCCCATTTATACTTTTTTTCCATTGCTTTACAGTCTTCTTCGGATGATGCCCAATGCCTGTTTTCCTCATCCGAATCATCATCTTCGCTTTTGCTAAACGGCCATCCAATCATTTTTGTTACTCCTTTAAGTTGTCAAAAATAGCCGGCGTATAACCTTTTGCTCGACAAAGTTTTGAGTACCGGGCGATCGGTTTTGCGATCGCTCCCCGTTTCTCTAGCTCGGCTCGCTTAGAGGCAAGCCAGCCTGAAAAATCTGTTCGGCAGTCAACATCAACTCCGGGAAAGCCAGCGACTCAACTCGGTCATCTCCTCGAAACTGGCTGATTTGATACTCGCCGTCTGCCAACTGGCAAACCGAGAGAGTGGGTTGTTTGGGAGTGCCGATGAACTTGCGGCCGCCCAAACCGAGGTAGTCCGCAATCCAGTATTCGGGAATGCCCATTTCTTCATAGTCGGCGAATTTGAAATGGTAATCATCCCGCCAGTTGGTGCTGACAACCTCTACAGCCAGCCGAACCGAAGAACCCATCGTGATGATGGATTCTTCTTCCCAGCGCGGTTCGTTGGCGACAGCCGCTTCATCCAGGACAACTACATCTGGCTGATAGCCCGCCTCATCACGAATGGGTTTGAGCAGGCAGTCACCGGGGATAAAGTAAGGCAATTTCAATCGCCTGATTTCTGCACTGATTTCATCCCTGGTAAAACCTGTAACGCGGGAATGGCGGCCGGTTCCTAAAGGCATTTCGACAATTGCTCCATTGTGCAGTTCGTAGTGGCGGGTAGAGTTCTCTGGATACCAGGCAACGAACTCATCAAACGTGATGGTTTTGGGTATGGTTTCGGTTTGGATCATGTCAGTTCACCTGTGTCGCGCGATCTTGTTAGCTGCTAGGCGGGGCATTGCCGTTACTTCTTTGGCTGAGTAAATATTCCCAAATTCGCTGAATTTCAGCCTGAAATACCTCGCGATCTCGCTCTAGGCTCCGTAGAGCGGCCTGGTGGTCGCGTGCGATGTTCGCTAGGTGGGTAACAGTTCGCTCCAAACGGGCTGCTGTTTGGCTGTTGGCTCGCACTTCGCGCCGATTGGCGTTTTGGATCGTGCGAATTAGATCTAGTTCGTCGCCTATCTGCTCCAATTGCTCGTCAATATTGGAAAGTCGTGCGGCGATGTCTTCTGGTGGTTGGTCTGCGTTTGTCATGGTTTTTCTTCTTTAGCTGCGGTGCGAGTGCTGGTCATGGGTAGTGCGTGTTTTTCTAGCCAATCTTCGAGCAGTCCCAGCAAAACTTCGTTCATGCTGAGATTTTCAAGCGCGCAGATAGCTTTGAACTGCGAGCGCTTCTCTTCCTCTAAGTAGATTTTTATTGACACAAGTTTTTTGTTTTCTACCAAAGTCCTATTGTCCCCTTATCGTCTTATCCCCTACCTAGCTTGGCATTTTTAAGGGTTGTTTGATATGGGGCAATATCGATATAGGGACTTGTCGTACTCTCCCTATGTCGATATAATAACACTCAAGCACGCATTCACAGCCAGTCCCGGCGCAAAACAGCTACCTGTACATCCCCGCGAGGTTGCCTAAAACTGACTCTGAAAGCGTCTCAAACTAAATGTCCGCAAGCACTTTTACCAAAAGGAACCCACTATGACCATGAAAGTTTTTTTACATACACGAAGACCAGAAAACTCGGAGGGAGTCAACGAAGATGCTGAATTTGCACGCATCCCAGTAGTTGGAGAGTACATCTCCATACCCTCCAGTGACGAGTATTGGTACAAAGTTGTACTTGTTGTGCATATACCGTTAACCGACGAAGAAAGACAATCCCCCTCCAAATACGACGCTGAGGTATACGCCATAGGAGCGGATCATCTCAAGGCTCAAAAAACATCAGGATATTTCCCACAAGGAATTCTTGAGGCTGATTTTGATTGATTAGACGGGGGTCAAAACTCCGCCTAACAAAGACACGCGCTAGACATCAACTAGCTTCTTTACTCCCCTTACCCCGCTTGGCTTTGGTCGCTGGCGGGGGCTTTGGTTTCTGTGGGCGAGTCATCGGTTCGCTCGGGGCTGGGCGTTGAGGCATCAAAAGAGCGTCTCTTCCGATATTCCGCTATGGCTCTCTTGACTACTACCCGCGCTAACTGAGGGACAGTCAAGAATTCCTCTTTTGCCCAGAGTTCTAGAAATTCCATTTCTTCTCGATCTAGACGCAAAGTTAGACGGGGCTTGTCAGAAGGCATATAAGTGCATATAGGGATGTCACTTTAAGCTACCTTTTTTTGCCCTATTTTTCTTTGTGCGTCAAATCTTGACAGGTGACGCACCTATTGCTATTCTTACACTAAAGACGCAAAAGAGCCAGTCCCCAGCATAAAACGGTCATCCGTACACCCCGGTGAGGTTGTCCGCGAACTGGTTTGAAAGCACTTTAAACCCAATGCCCGCAGACGCTTTTACCAATTAGCGATCGCGGGCAAGTCAAAAAAATCAAAACCAAACCCCGCCCCCTCTGACTGACAATCTTGAAGGGCGGGGTCTGGCACTCACTTTTTGGAGATTTATTCTATGTTTGCAGACTCCGGGCAGCCACCGCAAGCTGCTCGCCAAAACTTTTAGTCCAGTTAGGGGGCCGAGGTTTCTGTTTCCGGAGCAATATGCAGCCTAGAACCGCTCGTCCCCCGCAGATTATCCCGATCGCATACTCGCGCGACTAACCCCCTAGAACGAGCAGGAGGCTCGAATTATGATGACAAATTTTGGTATTCCGTGGGAAACGATTCCCTGTTGTGGGCCGCAATCGATCGATTCGCAGACTTTGGGTTTTGTGCCGGAACCGGGCAATACTTTACCGTCCTTTATTCCCGGTGCTGACAGCTTGCCAGCCCGCTTTGAGGATTACGAATTGGTAAGAGTAGTAGTCTTTGGCTCGAATTACGGGATTCGCTATACGATCCGCTGGCTTTACGGGCTCAATTTCGCTCAGATAAGCGAATGGAGTTTTCCTATGCCTGCGCCTGGTTCTAGCGAAATGATGAGCATTGTCACCAAGCGGATTCCGCGTTTGTCTAACTAACCAATCGCCAAACTTGGCAACAACTGAGATCTTGCAGCAATGTCATTAGTAGTTAAAATCGGGCGAGTAATTTCGATAAAGCAAGCCGCATACCTGTCCCCATAATTTTTGTTTTTCTGTGAGGTTGGGTGGCAGTTGTAAATTCAATTTATTACCTTACGACTGATTGAAGTTCGTTCGGGTCCTGGCATTCTTAATTCTTGATGACTGCGATGGCGCAAGCAGGTCGATCGCCCCTTGACAGAGCTGGCGATCGACAGCTAGCTTGAGCTTGCGAATTTCTAAATTAAGGACAAGACTATGCTCCGCAATAAGTTTTTGCTGACACTGACGATCGCGATTTCTTGGCTCGTCGTCAAAATTAAGTTTCTCCAGCACATTATTCCCCGTAAAGTCTTGAATAAATTACCTCTAGGATGGACGGATGAGATGTACTCGACGGTCTTAAAATCTCGCGGTAAAAAGGTATATGTCGATATTCCCTGCCAACTCCAACAACCGACATCCTATCAACCAAAAACCGCAGTCGATCCAGCCTATCAACTGACTGAAGCGGATATTCAATTTTTCTATCAAAATGGCTATATCGGCCCCTTTACAATTGTCGCACCAGAGGTAGCAAAAGGGATTAAATCTCATCTGGTTGAGATGTTAGAAACAGAATCGACCATTTACCCTTATTCTCAAAATGCTTACGTTATTGAAGCAAAAGACCGGGCAACGTCTCAAGATCGCATTAGAAGTAATTACGATACCAGTTATTTGGCAATGAATTATCGCGATCGCCATTTAGACGATTCTCAACTGCTTGAGTTGTTCAAACATCCTGCCTTAACAGAAAGATGCGCCCAGCTTTTAGGACCGGATCTGATGCTGTGGCGAACTCAGTTTTTCCCCAAAGCACCGAGTGAAGCAGGAACTCCCCTGCATCAAGCCAGTACCTACCTTTTAGATAACTTGAAAGAACCAGTAGTTTATCCCCCCAATCTCAATGAATTATTCCAATTAACCTGCTGGATAGCTTTGACAGATGCGACGAAAGAAAACGGCTGTATGGTAGTAGTTAAAGGGACAAATAAGCAAATTGCTCCGCTGAAAATCTCGAAACCTTACGATACTCAAAAATCGGATGATAGTGGCAAGCGTTTTGGTACGGCAAAGATTGATGTTGACCTTCAAGTTAATTCAGAAGATGTCATGCCTATTGAAATGAAAGCAGGACAATTTTTTATCTTCAGCGAGCGATCGCTACACGGTTCTTTAGGCAATCAAACAGCAGAATGGCGTTGGGCTGTAAATGGACGAGTCGTGCGACCGGATACCCGTCTTTACACTGACAAAATGCTCAAAGAAGGACATACGTATAAAGTGGTTGGGGTGAAAGATATTTGTCTCGATCGCTGGAAAACTGTTTTGATTCGAGGAGAAGATCGCTTTGGCTGCAATCAATAGAGATCGGATAAAAAAGAAATAATGATTAATATCTCTAATACCGGACTTTTTGCGATCGCACTTTTGTATTTTATTGTGCGGTGGTTGCTCAGTTGGAAAAACACAAAATCGATAGATGCGATCGCAAATTATGAAAGCCAGTTAGAAGGTTCTCTAGTACATAGATTTATCGCGATCGAAAAAACTTTGAGCGGTAAAACAACCGATGTCACTTTCCATTACGTTCAATCTTTAAATACAGAAGGCGAGTGCGTTGTTTTTCTGCATGGTTTTATGGATAGCTGGAAATTATGGCAGCATACCCTTGAATTTCTTGCCGGTCGCTATCATGTAATTGCCTTCGATTTAAAAGGGTGCGGTCAATCCTCAATGAATTATCCCCAGCAGCAATTTCCCGAGATTAACGATCCGGGTGGAGACTATTCGATCGCCCTTCAAGCTGAGGAAATTGCCACAGCAATAGCTGCTTTAGGAATCAAGAAATTTAATTTAGTAACTCTGGATTTGGGAACTATTATTGGCGACTTGTTGGCAGGACAATATAGCGATTCGATTATCCGGTACATTCGATGTCAGCAACCGTTAATCGGTCACTTTCGATCGTCCATTCCTCAAGGCCAATTCTTGCGTCGAAAACAAGGAGCAAAATTGCTAACAACTCTGCTAGAAAGCGATGCTAGCAGTTTAGTAAGAATTCTTTACGGTAAAACAGGATGGCCCGTGCTCGATCGCCAGATGAAACGCACTAAATATCCGATGTGCGATCGACTTTTAGACTCTGCCGTTAGAGAAGCCTCCCATCCATTTAAGACAGGTCCCAAGCGAGGCAAACCGGGTACTTTTACCTGTGCGTGGGCTGGGTTGTACCAACACAATCAAGATTACAAGCAGTTTATTTCTAATAATATAGAAGCTTATAAAAGATATACTTTTCCCGTGATTCTCTTGCAGGGAATTCACGATATTGCCATGCCGCGCGATCGCTTTGATGGAACGACAGGTATGGCCTTTAAATTGGTTCGTCATGCTGGAAAGGAAAAAATATTGTCGAGGCCATTTTATGCCGGCGGTCGGGGTCTGGGAGACGGATACGAACCCTGGGGAGATTTAATTCCCAACTGCACTAAACCATTACCAGTAGAGGCTTTTTTCCCAAAATCGCCATTTATTCAGCTTAAGTTTATGGATACAGGACACTTTATCCCGATCGAAGTACCGGAGCAATTTACTGCTGTATTAAATGAATTTCTGAGCTAGCCTTTAACAACTGATAACTAATCGGAATCCCGCTATCTATAGTGAATGTATCTAGGAGAAAAACAGATGATCTCAGAAGCAAATCAAGGATCGCCAGAAATTAACGATAACTACGCAGGTTCGTTATCTGTTAGCCTTCCTGCCGATCTAATACGCGATCTGGCACAAATTGATATTGCCAAAACAGTCACCGCGATATTCTCTGAATGGGTGGCAATTATCATAGCAATTACACTTTGCCATCAATTCTGGAATCCATTTTTATATGCGATCGCAGTGATGTTTATTGGTGCCAGACAACACGCCTTAGCCGTCTTGCAGCACGACGCTGCCCACTACCGACTTTTCCCCAATAAAAAATGGAATGATGCAGTAGCTGAAGTATTTTTAGCTTGGCCAATTTTGCTTTCCAATCAATACTTCAGAGAATATCATTTCTTACACCATCGCTATATAGGCACCGAAAAAGATGGCAATCGCATCCAATATGCTACTCATACCCCCGCAGGCGAACAAACTCCTGCATGGCAATTTCCCAAGCAGAAGATAGCGTTAGTTGTTTGGTTGTTGCTGCGGGTATCGGGCATCATCGGTGCGATCTATCTGCTGCGATCGATCCATCGCATCTTGACTAAAGGTTCGCTCTCCTATAGACTGCTAAATCTCTCTTACTATGCAGCAATTCTGGGAATTATTTTTCTCTTAAATGGGGGTCAAATATTTCTGTTCTACTGGATGATTCCTCTCTGTACCTGGTTTGTAATGACGAACTTACTGCGGATTGCTGGAGAACATAGCGCGATCGATCGCCCAGACAATTTCTATCAGCTTACTCGCACCACTGTTCCATCCTGGTTCGATCTAGTTTTTATCGTACCTCGCAATATTAGCTACCATCTCGAACATCATATATATCCCCAGGTTCCGTTTTACAATTTGCCGGAATTGCACGATCGCTCGATCGCACAAGAAAGTTACTGTAAAACTGCCTGGGTGACAGAAAGTTATTGGGGAGTTTTGCAGGAATTAGGGGAATGATTTAACCGCAGAGAACGCAGAGGACGCAGAGGGAGAGAAGAGAGAGATGAGTCGATCGAATACGCTTTAAGAAGGATCTATAGAGATTGCAAATCATTTGTAAATTTCTTGCTCCCTCCCCTTAGTAAGGGGAGGGTTGGGGTGGGGTTAAAAATTTACGATTCATTTGCGATCGCTATATCGGACATAATATAAGAGGGAGAAATTTTTACAGATTATGCAAAATAATCCTGAGAATCAAAGCGCTAGTTTAAAGATTGAGTTAGATCGATCGGATCTAATTTATACTGATATTATCGTTCTTGGATCGAGCATTTCTGGGCTGATGGCGGCAACTTATCTCAAACAAAAATTGCCAGAATTAGAGGTTCTTGTTGTTGGCCCCAAAGCAGAAGCAGAACAGCGGGCTGATGTTGGCGAATCTCTGACTGAAATCAGCACTCATTTCTTTTGGGAAATCGGTCTTAAAGACTACCTCGATCGCACTCACGACCTGAAAAATGGGTTGACCTTTTACCACAAGCTTCGCATTGACAATCCTGCCGACTATCGCTACTCCGTTCACGCCCCCGGACAACCCCTGCATTACTTCTCCCGCCAACTTAACCGCCCGATTTTCGATCGCGATCTTCGCCAGCACGCCGCTCAATCTGGTGTCAAGTTTATCACAGGCAAAGCTAAAGATTTTGTAGTAGGAAACAAGGGCGATCGGCATCAATTATCTGTCAAAAATACAGAGGATAAATTAACTCATCTTGCCTCTCGATGGATTGTGGATGCTAGCGGTCAGCAGCGATTTATTGGCAAAAAAGTAACCACCTATACTTCTCCTGTAGAAGGACAGCGCAGCGCTTTTTGGTTTCGATTGGCAAACTTCGAGCCCTTTCTTCCCCAGTTAGAAATTTCCCAGCGACGCCCTTGTGAATACAATCTCTGGCAATCCACCCATCACTTTATGGGTTATGGTAATTGGATTTGGTGCATTCCTCTCGAAACGATCGAGCATGACAGATTAATTAGCGTGGGGATTAGCTATCGACCGGATCTATACTTGCATTCAATGCGGAGTATGGAAGATTTTTTGGCTGCCGTAGACTGCGAACATCCAGCAGTGGCGAAGATGGTTCGCAGCGGCGAGGTATTAGATACTCATACTTATCGCAATTATCTCTACAGTGCCGATGAAATTTATTCAGAGAACGGCTGGTTTTTAGTCGGAAATAGCGCTCGGATGGTAGACCCCCTGTACAGTACGGGGCTTGCCATGACATCAATCCAAATCCAACAAGTGACTGAAATTATTAAGGGAGAAATGGCTGGCAGCATCACTCCTCAAGATATTGCTAATCTCTCATTTGTGTGGCGACAGATTGCGATGAGACGGCAACTAGATATTACCGATCAGTATGCGACTATGCACGATCCTTTTGTTGCTCACTTGCGGCGCTACTGGAATTTAAATGCTTGGTGGAATGCCATTTTACCGCTATGGTGGAACGGATTTTTGACACATCCGCAGGGGGCTAGTATTCTCTCCAAACTATTGGCAGGAGAGGATCGGGGAAGTGAATCAGCCTCGCAGTTGTTCCGGGCGGTTTCTGCTAAATTGGGTAATGTGGAACAATCTGATTTCGATCGCACTATAGATTTCGATCGACTGATCAATCGGCGATTCGATCGATCGATTTCCACAATTCCATTGCAATTAGCTCGATATTTTCAATGGCGTTTGCAGATGCGTTTGCGTTTGTTGAGTCTGGGTGGATGGCACTTGCTTCCCAGTCAGTTGCGATCGATGCTGCAAGAATTTGTTCGGATGTTTCTCAGCAAATATCTATTTAGTTATCTAAATCGAGATGCTTTTAAAATGATTAAATTAGCTCTTGATTTCGATTTTGCGGGTGCGGCCAGACAAGACCATCAAAACTATAAATAGCAGTTAAAATTTGCAACACGATCGCTAGCAACCAATTCCGGAGCAGATGAACATCCCCTTGCTCGATACTATAGCGATCGCAAATGATTTGTAAATCTCTTGCCCCTCCCATTCATAAGGGGAGGGTTGGGGTGGGGTAAAAAAATTTACAACTGATTTATGACTGCTATATGGCTGGATTGACGGTGAAAACTCGATCCGCTATCCTCAATCGGAACAGTCAGTATGCAAGCCAATTCTATGAGATTTTTCCTTGTCCCATGACCAATAATTTCTTTATGGTACAAGCCCCCGGATTCATCCGTAGCATCAATCCAAAATCTAAAATCCCAAACCCTCAAGCCCCCGAATCGATCCGTGGGGTCAATCCAAAATCTAAAATCTAAAATCTAAAATCGAATGACGCGCTTTCTCTTCGACCAATTTGCCAAAAATTACCTCAAAGAACTTCTTTCTCCTATCGGAGAAGTCAAAACGAGCGATGAAGTTCGTGCCGAAGTCCGTCAAATCGACGTTCGCTTTACTCCGACGGCGACTGCGGTTTCTTCTAGCTGGATTCAAGAATTGGGTTTATTGGGTAGAATGGTAACTCAAACAGCCCTGTTTGAACCTTTTCGGAATCCAGCGACGGTTAGCGAAATTCGCGGGTGCGTAACGAAGTTGTTTAACGTTTGTGCTGATTTGGAACGATCGGCGAAACGAGAAGGAACGAAGATGGAGGATGAGGATTATCCGATGTTGTGGGTTTTGACTCCCACTCTCTCTCAGGCTCAGCTACAAGGATGGGGGGCGGGTGTTAAGATAGAGGATGATTGGTTGCCTGGAGTTTACTTTTCATCTCCATTTTGGCGGACGGCGATCGTTGTGATTCATCAGTTGCCAGTGATTCCAGAAACTTTATGGTTGAGGATGTTAGGCAAAGGTGAGGTGCAGAAACGAGCGGTTGAAGAGTTGAAGACTTTACCGGAAAACAATTCTGTCAGAATGAGATGTTTGGAGTTCTTGTACGATTTGCAAGTGACTTTGGCGGCTAATCAAAGGGATAAAAATAAGCCGATCGAGGCGGATGAACAGGAGGCGGAGTTTGTTATGGCTGTCGGTAGTTTGTTTCAACAACGATTGGATGCGGTTAAGCAGGAAGGTCGTTTGGAAGGGGTTGAAGAGGGAATTGAACGCGGCAGAATTCAGGGGGTTGAAGAGGGTGTAGAACAAGGAATGCAGAGAGGACAACGGCTGATTCTGGAGAATTTCCTGCGAGTTAAATTCAGTGAGTTAGATGCCAGAATGCCGATTTTGGTTGAGAGTATTTCGACACTTTCTCCGGAGGCGTTTACGTTGTTTTTACTTCAATTGTCGGCGGTGAACAATAATGAGGTCGATCCGCAATTTTTGCCGCGTTTGTTTGTGGAAGAACTGTTGAAGTTTCGCTGGGGAGATGCTGCTGAAGGGGAAGATAGAGAGAGTCTGATTCAGGCGATTTTGGCGCTGTCGGAGTCGGCATTGGCTGAGGTTTTGGTGCTGTTGAAATCAGGGTCGAGGGAGGAAGTTTTGCTACGGTTGAAGAGTTGAAGACTTTACCGGAAAACAATTCTGTCAGAATGAGATGTTTGGAGTTCTTGTACGATTTGCAAGTGACTTTGGCGGCTAATCAGAGGGATAAAAATAAGCCGATCGAGGCGGATGAAGAGGATAGGGAGTTTGTTATGACTGTCGGCACTTTGTTTCAACAACGGTTGGATGCGGTTAAGCAAGAAGGGGTTGAAGAGGGAATTGAACGCGGCGTAGAACAAGGAATCCAGAGAGGACAACGGCTGATTCTGGAGAATTTGCTGCGAGTTAGATTTGGCGAGTTAGATGCCAGAATGCCGATTTTGATTGAGAGTATTTCGACACTTTCTCCGGAGGCATTTACGTTGTTTTTACTCCAATTGTCGGCGGTGAACAATAATGAGGTGAGTCCGCAATTTTTGCCGCGTTTGTTTGTGGAAGAACTGTTGAAGTTTCGCTGGGGAGATGCTGTAGAAGGGGAAGATAGAGAGAGTTCGATTCAGGCGATTTTGGCGCTGTCGGAGTCGGCATTGGCTGAGGTTTTGGTGCTGTTGAAGTCAGGGTCGAGGGAGGAAGTTTTGGTGCGATTGATGGATTAAGCACGATCGACCTGAAGGGAGTAATTAAGCCGTATCGATCGCCCAAAATAGAGTACAGCCAAAAAAAAGACCGTAAGTTGAATTTGCATAGATTGCCAAAAATAGCTATCGATCGACAGATTACCAATTACCGATTACCATTACCCAATCTGTCGTGGTTTGGGCATCCCAACAATAGAAGCTAACAATCCGATCGATATTGAAGTGGATAATTTAAGCTAGAAAAAGCAAATCCCCAACGCTGTTCTACTCGCTTGCAGTCTTCTACTGAAAGATTAAAGTTGTTTTTCTTGTAAGATTTTTGCGAATCAATATAGGCTTTAAAAGCAGGTTCTGCCTGAGAAAAACCTTCTAAATCGAGTGTTTTATAAATACGAGATAACTCTGTTAGCGGGTCTTTTTCTAGGTCTTCAAAACGAACATCTACCAAATGCCGATCGCCGATCGATTCTCGATCCAGAAAAAATCTTCCCATCATTTGTTCGTAGAGGGATAGGACAGTTTCATCAGCATTTTCTGAGTCAATGGTCTGCAAAGTCGTAAGTTTTGATAAAGTGTGATGCAGGTGCTGGCAAGATGCAAATACATTGTAAGGAGAACGATGAATATGAATGAATTTTGCCTGGGGAAACATTTCTCGCAATAAGCGCACGCGGGCTGTATTAACGGGATTTTTCAAAATTAGCGGCTTCCCGTTTGCATGAAGGGTGGCAATTTGTAGCAGTTTGTAATACTTCTGTTTAAATTCATCGATCGCCCGTTGAGGAGCACTCTCCATTAATACATACTTTTTAAACAAATACAAAGTTTTGCGCGGAAACAAAAAATGAATGTAGAAGGAATGCGGCATCATTTTTGCCAGGGGGACTTCTTCTTCTTGGGGCGCATCTACAGGCCAAAGCATATTATCCATTGGCCGTTTGAGCGGCACAATTTTTGATAATAAGGGTTTTAACCAACTTGGACCGACAAGAGAACAGTCAGGCACCATTGCTTGATACATTGACAGATAGCCGAAGGTTTTATCCTGTGTCATTAAATTGTGTAGGTGGGTGGTGCCGCTGCGCCAATAACCAATAATAAAGATTGGAGAACGATCGATCTCAATCTTGGCAATTTGGCTACCGCAAGCGATCGTTTCCCAGAGACGCAATGGCAGTGTTATTAAGCTGGAGATAATTACAAGTAGCAAACGCAGTCCGTAACGTGGATGTATGCCAATCGAGAAATGGATCAGACGCAGGATATTTGACAGTCGGGTAAATCCAATTAAACCCAACTGATAGCCAAAGTCTTTAGGGAGATTGAATAATTTTTCTGCAGTCATGTTTTTGAGATGTTAAAGTAGGTCGAGGAAACCATTTTTCGATCGAATAGTTAAAGATATGTTCCTTAATTCTATCGGGTACGATCGCCAGCAGTCGCACAAACTGATATTGCCAAAAAGGAAAGCAATACAGACGCTGTTTTTGCTCGATCGCTTTGACAATTTGAGGGATTGCCCGATCGAGAGTCATGCACCAATGGCTGGGAATTTGATGCTTGACGGTCATTTCTGTCTCGATAAAACCAGGACAAATGGTAGTAACAGAAATACCGTGAGGTTTCAAAGTCCAATATAAACCTTCTAATAGGTAATTTAAGGCAGCTTTGGAAGCGCAATAAGTGCTCATTCTCGGTATTGAGGCGATCGCTGCTAGACTAGAAATACCAACGATCTGACCTCGACCTCGTTTTAACATCGTCTCGACGAGGGGAACCAGAGTATATGTACTGCCGATCGCATTAGTTAACATCACTTCCTCAAAGCATTCTAGATCGAGATTTGATTCCAATTGTTGGTAGGTAGTTCCTGCATTGACAATTGCGAGATCGATCGGCCCTAATTCTTGTTCTATTGTGGCGATCGTTTTAGCTATAGTTTGCCGATCGGTTACATCAGCACGATAGGTTTGCAGCAGCCCGCGATCGCATTCTAAAGATTGATAAAGATCTGCTAAATTTGCTTTTCTACGGGCTACTGCGGCAACAGTGCAACCGCGCGCTAAATAGTGAAGGACTAATCTACGACCAATTCCTGAAGATCCGCCAGTAATGAAAACAACCATATTTTATTTTTCTATATATTCTATAAGCTATATGTTCTACAAAACATATACTAAATCCGGGTTTCTGACACTTTTTATTTCAGCCCGAACCTCCCCCGATTTTCACCCCCAAAGCTATTTCAATCGTCGAGTGATATAGAGGATGACTCTTTATGCACAGTTGTTGTTGTCTGAAAATATTCCAAATAAGGATGAACTACCTGTTGAAAAACAGGCGGTACTAATGAAAGAAAATACATAATCGAGTAATTGTAAGGATAATTTGGGCTGCGGTCGTCATATCTCAAAGCATGATAAGGACGGTGAGGATAAAGGTGATGGTCGCTATGTCTTAATAGATTCAAGAGCGCTAAGTCATGAATAAATAACCCTGAAGACCAGGCGTGATGTGCTTTTACCGACTCGTATTCTCCCGATTCATCCATGTTGCGAGTCAGCCCGTAATGTTGTAAATAGTTAGTCCACTCTAGTTTCATAATCGCAATTAGGCAATGCAGAACGAAGAAAATTCCTCCACTCCAGCCGCCCAAACTAATAGCAAGACACAGCCATAATAGGGTTAGTCCGTACCAGAGAAGAAGTTCGTTATGCCAGAAAGATTGACCGGATTTAGTCAAGCGATCGCGCTCGCAAGCAATGGATTCACTAATATTTCCCCTGAAACTTTGCCACCAAAAGTTATAGATACTTTGCCCTCGCTTAGCAGTGGCAAAATCGAGAGGTGTTGCGACATAACGGTGATGAATTCGGAGGTGGACAATTTTGAACGTGCCGAAGCCAACGCTTGAGAGAAGAAGACCGCCAATTAGACGATCTAATTTCTGAGGGCGGTGAATTAATTCGTGACCGATATTGATCGCACACATCCCGCTAAAGATGCCAGTTGATAATAGATAGCCGATGCCTCCCCAAAGATTTAGAACACCCGAACTCCAATAAGTAATCGCTGCATAAAGCATCGCTATTTGTGCTAAGATACTGAGTAATGGCAGCACGCGGTAGTAGGTTTGCCATCCCGCTTTAGAGGATAACTTTGTCGGTACGGGAGCGATCGCATAGGGAAAAAGTGTTTCAACTGCAGGAACTACAATATAGGCGATCGCCAAAGGCATAAAAGCAACAATATTGGCAATATTGGCATCACCACTTGCTACTCCCAACCATGCTGTCAAGATCGGGATTGCGGGGATACCAAAAGCCATCAGAAAACCAACACTTCCTACTAGCAAATCGCTCGATCGATATCGATCGTTAGCTTCATCTAGATTTAAGTAGTTACTCTCGTTCAATTTTCTCCACCTCAATATGTTAACTGTACGACGGAAGCCACAAGACCAGCACTCACGGGGACTAAGCAAATAGAGTCGCCTCTTTTAAGTTTACCTTCTGCTTCTGCTAGTCGCATTCCCAACGGAACGCTAGCTGAAACTACATTGCCACAGCGGGGATATACTTCTAGATAAATTTTTTCAACGGGCACACCATGTTTCGGCAAAAACTCTTCATAAACAGTTTTTGAGGGTGCGTGGGGAAAATACCAAACTTTACTAGCAGGAGTATCGATCGACCTATCTATAAGTTCGCCCAAGCATTTTTCGCCTTCGCGAAACAGATCTTGACCGTAAGAAACAAATCGATCGATCCCGTTTTTGCCAATACGTTCTCTAGGTGTGACGAAGTTTTCGTAACCATTGATAGGAATCGTACACAAATCGGCAAATTCCGGTCGAGAATTATAATCAAATTGCCATTCATCGTCACTGGGAAGTAAAATAGTTGCTGTTGCAGCTTCGCCAATGGTGTACATGGGAAAGGTGTATTCTAATGACCTAAAATCTCGAATTTTCCAGTTGTCATGCAAACCCACATGAAATTCTCCATTGATGATGGCGATCGCTTTAAAACTGCCTGCTTTGAGCATTAAGTAAGCCATTTGTACTGCCCTAGTCCAACTCATGCAGGCATCGGTAATATCGAAACAGTTTGCTGTTTTCATGCCTCTAGCCTGGGCATAAAAATAAGCATTTGCAGGTTCGAGAAAGCCTTTGCCTACGCCGCAATAAATCAACAGGTCAATATCGCTGGGGGATAGATTGGCTCTGTCGATCGCCTCATCCATCGCCCCTAAAATCAAATCTTCTCCTCTTTCTCCTGCCTCAATATCTCGCCAATAACGGGTTTGTGCGCCGGTTTTAGTTAATAGCTTTTGAACTAACTTCAAGTAAGGAGTTTTTTGGAAGTCTGACTGTTTGGGATTGTGTTTGGAGATGTATTCGATGAGAGCGTCGTTTGTGAGTTTTCTCGATGGTAGGCGGTAGGCGATCGAAGCAATCTTCATTCGTTTTTTACCTAATAGGAAATTAAACTTTAAAAAACATTTTTGAATTGTCAAATCAAGAAATATTGTTTGACTTTTTACTTCACTCAATCGCCCAAAACTACAGTTGAACTTGAATCACGCTCGCGGGAGGTTTAGTGTAGAAGCACTACGAGTTATTTGGGACTTTGCTAAAACACACTTGCGCCTATCATAGCATGTCCGATCGAACGCCATAAAAATTGATACAATTAATTACATAACACGTGAATCTGTGGCCGGTGAAATGTCTTTGCAAAAAGGTTCGCCAATATCATTTTTCAGCAGGTTTTGCTCGACGCCACCCAAAACTTTCGGTTCCATTGAGTGCAAATCATTCAGAATGGATTTGACATCGGGAAATGCGAAATACTCTGTCAGCTTCCCAATCCGATAATTAAAAGCTCTGTACCGATGCTTGAAATACAGCTCGACATTCCCCCGATGTTCCCAAAGCCCAAGCAAATTGACGGCGACATCCGAGTAATGCGCTTTCAAATCCCGCTGTACTTCAGCTATTCTTGATTCGATAGATCGAGTCGTAATCCCTATTTTGTAGAACGTTTGACCGTCAGCTTTTACCTCAAGAAAGTAGAGCGAATTCGCCAGAATCCGACGAAGCTGCGATCGATAAATCTGCAGATCTGCTTCGCGTTCTTCCCAGCAAGATAAACCCGCAGTTTTTGCCACCGCGACTGAGCGTTCCAACTTCACCAACTGGTCCAGCAATAATGGTTCTTGGACTTTGTTGAACGACGCTAAGGGAAGCGCACCGACGGGAATTTTACCCAAGTCTGCGAACTGATAAGAATGTGAAGTGTTGGTGCAGCTTGCGTGCGGCGAATAGCGATCGCTATTCGGCGAATCGCCAACTGAATTCAGCAATCCTTTTAATTCCCACCGAAAGCTTACCAAGTCTTTAGGAATCGATCGCCCTTCTCGGCCGTACTCTTGCCACAGCACTTTCAATTGTTCCAATTCCTCACCCTTTAACTGGATGTTGAAATTATCGTAAAGCGGCAGCGATGGGAATGCTTTTGTCTTGATTCTTTGAGTAACAAACTTGCAAGTTTCCTCGGTGTGGGCGAAATGGTGTTCTTTCACCTTCCCCTTTTTTGCTGTCAATCCACCGCCACAGTAGAGGCAGGTAAGGTTGGTTTTTCCCCGCGCAACTTCATCAATGCTCGCCAATTCTCCACCGGGAGCAACGCCGTATTTAAGCCACATCAACAACAATTCTCCTTTCAGCAGGTTTGTAGGTGCACCCGCCGCATAATTAATGATTCTAACAAATATCGAGGTGGCAGCTTCTAGCTTTGGGAGTAAAGCTATTTTTATCGATCGCCGACTCTCGAAAAAAGCAGGCGGCGATCGCGCGGGTCGATCGCAGGTGAGAAAGTATAGCTCGATCCGATCGACAACGGCCGATCGCTCCAACACCGCTATTTTTCTTAATTCAGGTTTAAGGGGGTAAAACCGGACAGTTTTAAAGCTCGCACCGCTATCGAAGATCGCGCACGCAAGAATGCTAATCAGCAAAAGTGCTGTATTTTTATGTAGCAACAAACACCTTTAAAGATCGGCCAAAAGCCCCGAAGTTTCCTCTCTCAACTCGTCTATATATCCTGATAGCGCCAGCAAAACATTATCCCTAGTTGCCCTAGAACCAGAACCAAAGATAGACGCCAATGCCTTATCGCAATCCCTAACAGGCAACACTCTGCTTAAAACCTCATCAAATCCTTGAATTTCAATTAGCTTTTTAATTAGCTGCTCCAAACAAATTACCCGCTTTTCTAGTCGCTGTTTGATTTCAAATAACTGAGGTGCAGCCGCTAAAGCTTTAAGACATCTCTTATCCCCCGTCGCTAAATAAAATGATTCCTCATCAAGAGCGGCTGCAATTAGCAATCTTTCACCGGGGTCAATTCCCTCTATCTCCAATTGTTGCAATGGGTCGATCGAAACTAATTGAATTTTCGGACAACACCCGACAATTGAGATAGCACTAGAGCGGATAGCTTCAGGATATTTTCGCACAATTTTACGGCTATTTTTGAAGACAAATTTAGCATCAGGCAAAACGCGCAGATCGAGCTGAGTTGCCCCCAGCGACACAACAGATTCCCAGAACAAATTGCACGCCACCAACTTAAGGATAATATCGTTATCCAAAAAGAGAACAGTTGACAAATGTCGAGGTTTAGGCGGCGCGAAATGTAAGCAGCAGCTTCAACCTCTGCTCCCGGCGTCGCTTCAAATTCGCAATCCCACCAGTCAGGAAGTGCCTGAGAGCGCACAAAAGCTTTGGGAAATCCGAGCGCTGACAGGCGCGAGTATAATGCGGTCATTTTAGAAAGAGCTTGTGTCACTGCACACCTCCATTACTACCAGTTACGAAGCGCCCGCATTGCATGGAGCATCCGGCGCAGAAGTTGGCTATTTTTCCATTTTTACACGCATGGGGGTAACAGCAAATGCGATCGCCCTCGATTGTGCGACTTAACGATACGATCGAACTTATTTTCGCTTCATTTGAGCTATTTAGGGAGTTATTAGTATTGCCAAAGGTTTGCCAGAGATGTGACGGTTAACCGAACTTGATTTTTTGTTCAAAAGCGCTACAGTTGAGCTAAGGTCGCGTTCGCCACCTAGACTTTACTTGAGAAATCGATATGTCTGACTCAAAAGCCCAAGAACTTACATTGCAACTCAAACAGGTTATTAAAAACAGCGATAGCGACAAACTTTACAATGGTGGTAAAGCCGTTATCAATCTCCTTCCAGGAGGGTCGCTGGTATCCTATTTCTTGGAAACTTATGTCAAAGATCCGGCAAACCAGCGGTTGGAGAACTTCTTATTAAGTATTGTTGAGTGTCTTGTAGAGATAGACGATAAAGTAGAGAACTTTTCCATAGCAAACAGTCCGAGTTTTGAGACAGCGCTAATATTGGCTCTGGGGACTGCAATGCGCCACCACCAAGAACAAGAATTAGAAGCATTGCTGGGAGAAAACAGAGCCACGCAAGATTTGGATTTAGTAATTGACTTGGAAGCGCAAACAGCGCCCATGTTAATTGATGCCATGTCAGGCGAGTTTTACATCAGCTCCTCGGCAGTGAATAAAGCGATTGCTAGATCGAGAAGAGCACCGCGAGAATCGTCTTTCAACGTTATATACTTGCCTTCAATGGAGAAAGCAGAAATTTTTGTAATGAGCGCGGATGACCCTTTTTCCGCTTCGGTGATGAGTCGCCGCCTGCTGCACCCTGCAAGCAATTTACAAGAAGAGGGAATTTACATCTACTCGCCCGAAGATATCGTCCTGGAAAAACTCAGTTGGTACAAACTCACTCGCGGCGGTTCCCAAAAACAATGGAGAGACGTATTAGGAGTTCTGAAAGTGCAATTTGGGAGACTCGATATCGCTTATATGAATCAGTGGGCCCAGTCGCTAGAACTAACAGACTTACTCGACGAGGCGCTGCTTCAATCTGGATATTAAGAGTAGCAAACAAATGAAACCAAACAAGCAACAAGCTGCTGTTGCCAATAAAATCAAAAAATGGATTCAAGCAACCAAGGAAGTTGAAAACGCTCGATTTGCCCTACCGATAACCAGGCTGACGAGCATCAAAAGTTTGTGCGTTGATGAAGTTGCCGCCGAAAAATTTGCCCTCTACATCGCTCGACGAGTACAGCAACAGATGGAGCGGGCGACTTGTCCCGAACACTTTACGGATGAAGAATGGGAGGAGCAAAAACAATTAGTGAATGCAGCAATTTCACAGATGGAAAACTATCAAGAAAACCCTACTTATGAAAATCGGCAGTCTCTGAAAAGCTTATTGAGAGAAATTGATGGGTTACAAGGGGATGACTACCGCAATTTTCGTTGGGCAACTGTACGCTTTGTTCGCAGTGGAAATTTGTTGAAACTAGAGCAAGCCGTTCGGTGTTTTGTCGAGGAAAACTTTCCATATCGGGCTTATAAGCTAGCAGCAGAATATGTAGAACATTATAACCCACACTGCGGTTCGGGGATAATTGCTGAATCCGTACCTTTTTTGTTGGAAGTAGCAGAATTTTGGTGCGAGTATTA
>JBOFTL010001321.1:0-3519 GCA_051652045.1 Microcoleus sp.
CTCGTCTCGTCATCCACCCAATCGCTCCCAAGATCTACGATTGTCGGATGGCGATCGGGTGGAATCCTCACCTCGCGCGGCTTTCATCCCACCCCAAATCAAAGATTATGGGCTGGGGATTCCCGCCTGTCTAGCTAAATGGATGACTTCTAGATTCAGAATATTTCCCAGTTGACGGCTTAAGGTAGATTTTCCAGCCCCTCCACAACCAATAACCAAAATTTTTTTCATCCTTATACCTCTTAATATTGTTTACAATTTGTTCGCTTAAACTCACCCCCCAACCAGATTAATTGCTGTCACAAATCCTTTACCAATCCCGTTAAAGCCGACGATGATGGAATCAAATATCATCTCTGAGGTTTTATGAAGGTTTTTAAGGAAGACTTTGATTGGGCCGCTTCCAGAGGTTTAATTACCCCCGAACAAGCTGATGTACTGTGGGAAGCATTATCTGATAAAGTTAGCGATCGCCCCCAGTTTAACTTTGCTAATGTTGCTTATTATTTTGGTGCGCTGATTGTAATTTCAGCAATGAGTTGGTTTATGACGCTGGCTTGGGAATCCTTTGGCGGGGCGGGAATTTTTCTAATTTCGAGTCTTTATGCGCTTTTATTTGTACTTGCTGGTAGAACTTTGTGGTTCCAGCAAAATCTGAAAATTCCTGGCGGGCTGTTGTTTACGATCGCAGTTTGCATGACGCCGCTAGCAATTTATGGGTTGCAAAGATGGATGGGAATGTGGCCTCAAGGCGATCCGGGTGCGTATCGAGATTACCATATTTGGGTCAAAGCCAGTTGGTTGCCGATGGAATTGGGAACTATTTTAGCAGGTTTAATTGCGCTTAAGTTTGTCCGATTTCCATTTTTAACGGCTCCGATTGCCTTTACGTTGTGGTATATGTCTATGGATTTTACACCGCTATTGTTTGGGCAAACAGAGTTTACTTGGGATCAACGATTATTGGTTTCTTTATGGTTTGGAATTGTCACTTTAGTGGCGGCTTTTTTAGTCGATATTCGCACCAAAAGGCGCGATGGTGATTTTGCATTTTGGCTGTATCTATTTGGGTTGCTTGCTTTCTGGTTCGGGATGACGTTGATGAATAGTGATGGTGAATTTCAACGTTTCATCTATTGTGTGATTAATTTAGGCTTAATGCTGCTATCAGTAATTTTGAGACGGAAAGTTTTTATGGTGTTTGGAGCGATCGGTGTCTTTAGCTATTTAAGTCACCTTGCCTACAGCATTTTCCAAGATTCTTTAATGTTCCCGTTTGCGCTGACGGTGCTGGGAATATCTATTATCTATTTGGGAGTTTTGTATCAGCGCAATAGTCGCTCTTTGGAGCATTTATTCGATCGTTTGTTGCCGGAAGGTTTTCAGCGACTGTTGCCCAGAGATTAGAAGTCTTTGTAGGGTGCGCACTGCGCACCTTACCACAAGCTAGAAGTCTTTGTAGGGTGCGCACTGCGCACCTTACTGCGAGATTTGTCAACTTTCAACTGCTAGGATTTACGAGCTTTAAGGCCAAATATTTATCGATAATTTGTCCGGCCGATCGACCCATAATTACATCATCACCCGGTCGATAAAAACGGATTTGTAAAATGCCATCATTGGGTTGAAAATCGCCAATTGCTTCAACTAAGAATACCGCATGATGATGTTGGCGTTGTCGATTCTCAAACAAGTGTATCCTGCCAAAATACTCGAAAAGAAATTGCACGGAAACAGCGTCCAAATTAGTTTCTTCTTTAAGTTCTCGAATTGCGGCTGCTTCGTGCGATTCGCCTTTGTGTACTCCACCGCCCGGTAAATTATAGTAACGATCGCTTTCTTCAACAATCAAGATACCTGCATTGGTTTCAACTATAACTGTGGCCCTATGTCGGATGTGAATTTGCATTTTATATAACTCATAAAACTGACAATCGATCGCCCATAAATCTCAAAAAAACAAGCAAAAGGCAGGCAAAATGCCTACCCTACAATAGTTTTTGAAAATGTCTAAAATTAACCCCAATTAATTTTTAACTTCAGCCATTTCAATCACGATACCGTCATAATCTTTAACCAAAAAAATCAGCGGTCTTTCACTGCGAATTTTATAACTGATGCCGCGAGTTTGCACCATCATTAACAACCGATCCAAACACTCGCGATCGAAACAAACATGACGATCGCGATTTTTTTCTCCAATACTAGCCCCGCTAATTACGTGCAGTTGAGTGTTTTTCATTAATTGATACCACAAACCATCGTGAGTCGCCATAGTTTGAGTATTAGCTGCCCTTCCCACATTCGGCGACAAATACAGCGGATCGATACCTGTAGTCCCCAAAGTTTGCTCGTAATTGTAATAGTAATGCAGCGGTACTTCTGCTACGGGTAGGTTTAACATACCCTCGTAAAACTGCCTCGCTTGTCCCAAATCCGATACCATCACAGTATGTACTTTTGGAGCGCTGGTAAGAAACATCCACATCGCCCCCGCATAAGCGGCAAGCAGCATCACCATAATCCCTTGAGTAGAAAACAAGCTGTCTAGGGGCAGGGATGGTAAAAAAGAACTCAGGTGCAAAGGCAAAAGTGCCATAGGATTAACACTAACTGCTAGAGTCATGAATTAAATAAGAAAGGGTAAACAACTAAATTTTGAAAATTGCGATCGCGACAGATACAGCAGATTGCAGGTTTATAAAGTACACCCATCTATCGAATAATTCTCGCAAGGACACCGCACTGCCGTGTCCCTACCCACGATCTCTTTGTACCTCATTTACATGAAAAGTGCTGTAATAGGTCGCCTGCGAGACTTAAACTATGTAACTAGCCATGATATTTTAGCAAAAACTAGCCGTTAGGGCCCGATCGATGAAAGTCCTTGTATGAAAGTCTTTGTCTACGGCACTCTCAAACCGGGGGAGTGCAATTACTCGCACTACTGCGAAGGAAAAGTTGTAGGTGCCGTACCCGCGATCGCCCGCGGCCAACTTTTTTCCCTACCGATGGGCTATCCTGCTATGATTTTGGGAGAAGGTACAGTCTGCGGTTTTCTGCTAAGTTTTGCTAGCGAGGCGGTTTTGGCAGATTTAGATTTACTTGAAGATTATCATCCGCACCGCGATCCCGCAGCAAACGAGTACCAGCGACAGGAAATCGAAATATTCGATCGCAACCTTAAATCTTTAGGCAGGGCATGGGCGTACTTCATGTTACCCGATCGACTTCGTTCCCTCGGAGGCGTCTTCCTGCCCGATGGAATGTGGCAAAACAAATTAGGACTTACGCACTCTGACTTCGAGAAACCTTGATTCTTAACCGAGATTTAGAGTTGGAACCCAAATTTTGGTTAAAAAACTTGATTTCTTTAGTTAAGGGTGCATAAATCCTGTTCTAAAGTCCTTACTACGAACCTTAATTTTGAAGTGCGTAAGTCTCGCCTGCTGTTATTTCTGCGAATTTTCCCCACTAACCTTGGGGATTTCCACTATCGGTGCATTTACCCCAAGCATC
>JBOFTL010001322.1:0-4138 GCA_051652045.1 Microcoleus sp.
GAATGTCGCCCGCATCAACTCGGACTTGACTTATGCCAAAAGAGAGATCGTGCGGGTGGAAGAAGGACAGCGGATTTTGTAGCGGATGCAGCGGATGGATTATTTAGTATGTATTACAGCTAATAAAGAGGAAGGAAGAGGGAAGAGGGAGAGATGGGGAGAGTTATCGATTACCAATCCCCAATCCCCAATCCCCAATCCCCAATCCCCAATTCCCAATTCCCAATCCCCAATTCCCCACTAAAAAATGAGCGTTAATTTTCGCGCAATTCAACTACCGCCAACTCCCGGCGATCGGCATCCAGAAAAACTTAAAATAGCTAGCAGTTTTACACTGGTAAACAAGCCAAAAGTGCGGGAAGTTAAAGCTCGATCGCTCCGATCGCTAGAAGCAATTATTGCAGATATTGAGGGCGATCGAGCCGATAATATCGATCGTTTGGAATGGGCTTATTGCCTGCGGCTAAAAATTGAATGGGATATCAAAAACCCCGATCGGGCAGCAGTAACATCTCAAGCTATTTGGCAAATTGCTCGAAATAATTCACTGCTAAAACAGCAATTACTGTGGCGAGTTGCCCTCGATCGCATCTACAAATCCGAAAATCCTGCTAGCAGCAATTGCGCCCTTCCTCCCGCCCTTGCAGAGTGTTTTGAGGAGTTTGCCAATACCGCAACTTCGAGTGATGCTTTGCCAGTTCAAATTATTAAAATTCTGCCCCAAGAGCGATCGGACTACGAATTAGCAAAACTTAGCTGGCAGTATCTCAAAACGCCCGCAGAACTGTTAACAAAAGCTCTATTACCAGCGCGAGTTTCGATTGCCGATCGCGCCTTACAACACGCTGCTGGAATTTTTGCAAAAAATCAAGTTGCTGATAAATCCGGTGTAGAATGGCTGCTGAAATGTTTGCAAGAAATGCCCCCACAGCAGCAGTTAGCAGCAGTTGCAGAATTGTTAGTAAAAATTTCAGACGATCCGATTAAAAACTACCGATCGAAATTAGTTGAATGGCTGCAAGACGAATATTCTCCCAAATCGAAGTCCCTTGATGGCGAGGCAAAAACAACTCTAAATCGGTGGATTGGAGCGCTCAACTACAGTTATTTCCAAAAAACGATCGATTTGGTAGCGAGGATGTTGAAGCTGCCAGAAGCGGAAATTAAGGTATTAGAAGAAAGGAGGGATTTTTGGGCGAATTACAGCGATCGCATTCAGCGAGTTCGTTTGTTGTTACCGCAATCTTCCGCAAGTGCTATCGGCTATCAACTTCAGTTTGATTTCAGTATTTTACCAGAAGATGGTAGCGAATTAACTGAAGTTTGTATTTTTCAATTGAGTAATTATTGCGCGATCGAATTTTTCCGGGGAACCAAGGGGGAAGTGATGTTAATTCCTCGAAGTAAAGAGAACGATCGACTGCTGTTTGTCAAAAAAGATTTGTCAATTTCTCGCATCCGACAATTGGGTGGCGAAGTACACGATCGAATGTTTATGTGGCAGAGTTCCTGCGAAAAATGGCTCAAGCAAAAAGGTATATTTCCCAATGAAGGTACGGAATATTTTCAAGGAATGTCGAAGTTTTACGGTAAGTATGATGTGACAAATGGCTTGCGCAATCTTGAACCTAAAGAACAAAAAGAGCGAGAAATTTTGGTGAAAAAGTGGCAAAAAGAAATGGGAATTTGACTAATACCAATTTCATAAAGTATCGCTACATATCTACCCCCTCAACTCCCCTTATACCAGTTTCCTAAAGTAGCACGACATATCTACCCCCCCGATGCCTTGGGGGGGCTAAGAGTTCCATCTATAGCAAGACTTTATGAACATGGTATTAGTAATAGCAATTTTAAAAAATACTGCAACAGTATTCTTATTCCCCCCCTTGTAGGGGCGGTAGCCCCGTGCCCGCCCTGGTTAGGAAGGGGGTCAAAGAGTGTTGCACGATCCTAGATAAATGTATAAGGGGGGCTAAGAACTCCATTAAATACTATCGATTGTAGCAAATATTTTGAGGGCGATCGCACAGATTTAGGGCGAAGCATTCGCGGATAGATATTATCGATTGTAGCAAATATTTTGAGGGCGATCGCACAGATTTAGGGCGAAGCATTCGCGGATAGATGCTATCGATTGTAGCAAATATTTTGAGGGCGAATGCTTCGCCCCTACGGAAATCTGTATCTTTCCGTTTTATCCTATTTTGAAATCTCGCGAACTATTGGTTTGCCGTCCTTAATCTCGCCAACCAAAACCAAATCGGTACAATTGACAAACAAGCCATTTTCTAACACGCCGGGAATGTTATTTAAAGTTTTTTCCAACTCCCCCGGATTGTCTAGATTGTCGAATTTAACATCAAGTACCATGTTACCTTGGTCGGTAATTACTGGCCCAGCTTTTTTCACGCCCATGCGCAATTCCGGTTTGCCGCCTAATTTTTCGATCGCCCGCGTTACAGGTGTAATTGCCATCGGCAAAACTTCGACGGGAACTTTAAAAGTCGAACCCAATTTATCGACTACTTTGGAACTGTCTACTACTACAATAAACTGAGCTGCGAGATAATCGACAACCTTTTCGCGAGTGTGTGCCGCACCGCCACCTTTAATTAAATTTAGGTGCGGATCTACTTCATCAGCACCGTCGATCGCGATATCAATTCTGTCGATTTCGTCGAGAGTTGTCAGCGGCACTCCATACTGTTTTGCTAACACTTCCGATTGAAAAGATGTCGGTACTCCCTTAATATCTTTAAGTTGGCCAGATTTCAGTCTTTCGCCCAATGCCTGAATGGTATATGCTGTTGTTGACCCCGTACCCAATCCGACTATTGTACCGGATTGCACGCGATCGGCCGCGGCAAAGCCGACTAACTGTTTCATCAATTTTACGGGGTCTTGTTCTGCGCTCATGATTTGATACTCCTCAATAGTTTTAGGATCGTATCATATTATTTAGGGATTTATTTAACCGCAGAGGGCGCAGAGAACGCAGAGAGGTAGAGAGAGTAATAATTTTTATTTTATTGTCTCATATTATTTAGGGATTTAATTTACCGCAGAGGACGCAGAGAATGCAGAGAGGTAGAGAGGTAAATTTGCCAACAGTTTGAGGTTATTCTGCAATTTATATTGTCAACTTCTCTCTTTCTTCTTCGCGTCCTCTGCGCCCTCTGCGGTTTAATAAAAAAATCTAGTTTATATAGTGGCGGATAATTACCGTAATGAAAATCGCTTTCCTCGATACTTACACTTGGGATTATACAGTTGAAACTCCTTACCGCGAACCTTTAGGCGGCACACAATCTGCTATTTGTTATTTGGCTGAAGCTTTAGCCGCTTTAGGAAATGAAGTGTTTTTGCTCAACAATACTTCAGTGTCGGGGATGTTTCGCGGCGTTGATTGCAGGCGGCGGAAGGCTGATGCAGAGAATTTAAAATTGCTGCGATCGCTCGATTTTTTAGTCATAGTTAATATAGCAGGTAAAGCTCGCGAAATTAAACCGCTGTTGGGCGATCGAACTAAATTGATTCTGTGGATTCACAACGAACCGGGCTTTGTATTTCTCGAAAACTTTAAGAATTCTGCTGAAATCAATGCTTGCGATGCTTTAGTTTTTGTCAGCGATTGGCAGCGCGATCTATTTCACACTCTTTTTGGCATTTACTTAAATAAATGCCATGTTTTAAGAAACGCGATCGCCCCTTGTTTTGCTAATCTTTTTCCCGATAATGTTTCTATTATTTCCCAGAAATCCCGTCCGCCGGTTCTCGCGTATACCAGCACGCCTTTTCGGGGATTGGATATTTTATTAAAAGTTTTTCCCGCCATCCGCCAAGCCGTTCCCGGCACTAAATTGAAAGTATTTTCTAGCATGAAAGTACATCAAATTGACGGCAATGCTGATGATATGTTCTTCGGCGAACTTTACCAGAAGTGTCAGGAAACAGAAGGCGTTGAATACATCGGTTCCTTACCGCAGCCCGAACTCGTCCGCCAATTGCGATCGACCGCCGTTTTCGCTTATCCTAATACTTATTCGGAAACATCATCGATCGCCGTGATGGAAGCAATGGCAAGCGGTTGCCGGATTGTGACGAGTGAATTGGCAGCTTTGCCGGAAACAACTGC
>JBOFTL010001323.1:0-2672 GCA_051652045.1 Microcoleus sp.
CCGCCTCCGGGAGTATCTTCGACGCCGATTTCGCCACCGTGAGCCTTAACTATTTGTTTGCAGAGGTACAGTCCTAAACTCAACCCTGTTAATTGTCTGCTGTTGGGGTCTTGAACGTAAAGTTCAAACAAAGATTCCCGCTGTTTATCGCTGATTCCCACTCCATCATCTATTATGCTACAGCGAACTGCTGGCACGGTCTGTCCGGAAGGCATTTCGCCGCTCGGATGCCCGATTTGACGACGATAGCGGGGCAATTTGCAAGTACCTTCGATCGGAAATTTTGCAGCAATTTCCCGGATTTTAGCGCTAATTTCGATCGCGCTTGTTGTTGATTCCCAATTAGTGTCAATCCTTTGAGCATTACCGCCAGATGGTAAGCGGAGGTTAGAGATACAGCTAGAAATCGGACGATCGATCGCTGCTAAAAATCTCGTCGCTTCTGCAAGATTGTGTTTGACTTCTATGGTACTTTTTTCGGCTTTTAAAGTTATCTTAACTCCTGGTGGATTGTGCTTAATAGCATTATTTAGCAAACTTTTTAACACTCGATACAAATGTTGGCAGTCGGCATGAACTAGCGGTAAATCATCAGGGATTTCCTGGCTCAAAGTCGCTTGATTTTTATCCATAAGCGGTGCTAAATTAGCAATAACATCTGAACTTATAGAACGCAACTGAAGTGCTAGAGGATGGATGGCGATACCTTTAACCTCGCTAGAATGAGCGTCGAGCAAAGCATTAACCATTTCCAATTGGTGTTCGCTACCCTCCACGATTCGCTGCAAAATCGATCGCGCTACCGGTACAGTTGATTGGGAATCCCCAGCGGACTTAGTGAGCAAGTTTTTGATCAAGATTAACATTCCCATCACGGGCGTGCGGAGATTGTGAGAAACTGCGTGCAAAAAGAGATCTTTGAGCCGATTGCTTTCTTGCAGTTCGTACATTTTTTGCTGCAATTGACCCGTGCGTTCGAGCACTTGAGATTCTAAGTTCGCATTGAGAGCTTTTACCTGATGTAAAAGTTGGGCTTGCTGGAGGGCGATCGCTACTTGGGTAGCGAGTTTTTCTAACAAATCTATTTCAAATTCTTGCCACTGGCGGGGCCCGGAACACTGGTTGACAGCCAAGAGTCCGAACAATTCATCTCCCAGGACGATCGGCACATTTAAAGTAGCACTAATTTGATAATAGGTGTAGAAGTTCGCCAGAGCGACGCACGATTCTGTATTAGAAGTGTCGGATACGCATCGGATGCGGTTGTTGGCATAAAACGTTCTCAGGTTGTTGAGGAAATTTTCATCAGCAATTTCCCATCCCAAAATCGATCGATACTCTGCATTCACAGATTCCGCTACAATTTTACCGCTAGCCGGTCGGGCAAGTGCCGTACCTTCTGCCTGCATCATGCCAATAAAAGTGCGATCGGCCTTAAAAAATTGGCGGACTTCGGCAGCGGTAGTATTGAGAATTTCTTCTAAGTCAAGGGATTGGCGGATTCGCAGTGCCATTTCTGAAAGCAAGCGATCGCGATCGGCCGAGGCTTGCAATGCAGCAGCAGCTCGCGCTCGTTCGGTAACATCCTGTACTGTAGCTGCGATCGCATCTGAGTTAATCGCCGACTGTTCGCAAACAGTGCGCTCCGAGCCATCTGGAAGCACGATCCGGTAATCAATGCAATAAGGTTTCCGTTCAAACATAGCTTGACACTGCGATCGAGCCACCAATGCGCGATCGTCTGGATGTACGGCCTGCAAAAATACTTCAGGGCTGGGCTTGACAGTTCCTGGAGTCAAGCCCAAAAGCCGATAAAGTTCGTCGGACCAATGCAATTCAATGTCTGCGATCGAGGTTTGGGGTCGTTCTTCACAATTATTGGGAAACTCCAAAGAGTTGCAGTGCAAATCCCAATTGCCCAACTGAGCGATGCGTTGGGCGTTTGCCAAACTAGCCTCGCGTTCGCGCAGCAGGGCAGCAGTGCGACCCAACTCGATCGAAGCTTGCTGGCGTTCCGCAACAGCCGCAGCCAACATCAAAGCCACGATCGCGATCGTACCTGTAAAAGCTTGTAAAAAAAGTACCGCCTGTTTGAGATTCTCGCTTTTAGCCAAAAACGGGCCGCCCCCTTCCACAGTGCCTAAAATCGCGATCGCAGAGACGATAGCATAAGCAAAAATCGCTCCTTGCGGACCAAATCGCAAAGCAGCCCAAACTACTAGAGGAAAAGGCAAATATTCCAGCGGGTACAGAGCACTTACCGCCTCTGTTTTCGAGCCAAATACCAACCAGCTAACGGTGAGCAGTAGGGTCAGCCAAATTACTACTTCGGAAGAATTAATAATTAAATAAGGAAAATTAACAGTTGAAGTATATTTGCGTTTAAATTTAAATTTGCAATTTTGAATGGCGTAACTCAAACTCAGCAACACCGGCGTCACGATGAGAATTCCCATCCCGTCTCCTAGCCACGTAGTCCACCAACTGCGAGAAAAATTGCTCCACTGAGTCCAACCAAAAATGCACGCGCCTAAATTGCCGATACTAGAACCGAGAAAAGTAGAGCCGATAGCAGCACCCGCCACCAATCCCAAAACATCTTCCAAGCGTTCGAGTTTGTTAGAAAAACCAATCCGCCTCAGAGTCGCTTCTCCCACTAAAGCTTGCAGCGT
>JBOFTL010001324.1:0-3314 GCA_051652045.1 Microcoleus sp.
AATTGCTCTTCTGACTAAAACGGGGTATTATGAGATTGGCGAACGAGGTTTCCCGTCCTTAGTTCGCTGAAGGGCAATAGAAAAGGCCCTGGCAGGGCCTCGGCTTCGTACCGCCCCTGCCAGGGCCTTTTCTATTGCAACAAAGCAACCAAAGACAAAAAGAATGACAGGAACGTGCGGTCCCTGCCATCAAAAAAAAGATAACTTATGAGAATAATAGCACGTCATTACCCGAACAACGAAGTTCGGATCGTAATCTGTCAGGATCGGACGGCGAGACATCCGGGGGCTGACGATGAAGAAGGCGAAGTAGTAATGGCTTCACCTTCTTTGGAGTCTGGGGCTGAGGGCTCTACCTTGACATTACCCCCAAACTCAGAACCCGGCGGCGGACCTGGAGTGGCAAAGCCTGGATTTGGGGGACAGCCGTCCCCGGTTGAGTTTGGGAACAGCGCGCGCAGGGCTCTACTTCGAGCTGGCGGCGCACTGGAAAGACATGGAGTTCCACATACACAGTTGCTGTTCCTGACAGGAACGCTGCCAGGAAGTACAGAAGCCTGTTTTTGCGCGATGCAGGATTTTTCGTCATACGCAATTGACCTCGTTAAATCGAAGTTAAGTAAGATGGGCCTTCGAGCCGCTTATGCATTATATTGCTGGGAACTTCAAAAGAGGGGAGCTTTACACCTGCATTACTGCGTACACGTCCAGAATGAAGAACTGAGAAAGCACATGCTGGATCGCTGGACTGAAATGTGGGCGCAGGTGCTCGATGCGATCGGCAAAAAAGCATCTGTTGACATGTGGGACAGGGGGGACGGCACCACCTGGGCCAACCAGAAGGAAGTGCTGCAAGCCCCAGCGCAGGTGGTTAGACTAGGGGTGGGGCAGTATTTGGCGAAGTACCTATCAAAGGGTTCGGCAGGACCCAATAGAAACTGCGTAAATCGCAGGAAGTATCTAGGTCCCGTTCGGTGGTGGGGGGTGTCCCGCCCGCTGTTAGCCCTGGTTAAGGCATATACGGACAGCGAAGAAATTGAGTCGCTGTCAATCGGTCAGGCAAGAAAAATTAGGGAAGAAATTTATAGCGCTCTTGATGGAATGGATGCTAAAGTAGACTCATATTCGGACCGCGCAAAAAGCGCCGAAGTAATCGTCTCCTACAGTAAAGAGAACTGCCACTATGTTTACCAGCAAATTGCCAGACTTCTTGTGCCCAAAAGGCGTTTCGGCTACCTTGACATCAAAAGTGTCTGAGCAAGAGATAATGTTGAGGCTTTCGGCTATTCGACACGAATACTGTACTCTGGTGGTGCTCTCAAAAAAGTCGAAATCAACGCAGGAAATGCCGGATGACGTTTACTTCGGAGCAATCGCGGGCATCCGAGACAGTTTGCGCGATGCCCTGGATTGGCTTTTGGCGATTGACGACACGCCGCTCTCCTGTAAGTGCTGGGAAATTCCACTGGGTTCTTGGGCCGAAGTGGTGTGGGCCGTGCAGCAGTCAGCAGAGCTTTTCGTGGATCGAAGCGAGTTTAGAGACAGGTTGATTTTTCCCCTGAGGAAAGAAACTGCAAAGTTTATGTCGTTCTATGTCGCATCGGAGCAAAAGATCACAACGGACCCTATTTTTGACGAAGGTGATGACTAGGGGGGTGTAGCTTCTGTGCGTTTGGGATTTGTTGCTGGTAAAAAGGTGTAATTGACAAAAAGCAGAAACAAGCTATAATGAGGACCTTAGAGTCCTCATTATAGAGCCCACACCATGGCCATAAAAAAGCAGCGTTGGCGATTGTCAAACTTTGGCACAATTGCAATCCCGGACAGGATCAGAGAGAGCGCCTGGTGTTACATGAGAGTGGAAGTTGAGTTGGTTCGGGGATGGTTGTGGTGGAGTAAGGAGGTGGTGCCAGAGCGATCAAGTCACGGCTACGTGGTTTTGCGAGATGCTGATGGATTTGTGATCGGGAAAGAATGGGAAATGAGGTTCAGAAAGAACTCATGGATGCTTTGGGACAGGGAGGAACAAGTTAATATAAATCTGTGCAAGATAGCCAACTTTCTTTATTCTGAGATCATGGTGGAACTGGCAAAAAAACCAAACATGCCACCGATCCTCCCGAGTCTGCCACCAGCCAATCCGTCCCCGGTCTTCAACTTCGCAAGGGTATCGATCCCGCCGATAAATTCACTGACCGTGACTTCACGGTTGAACGCTGACTTCACGGTCGAGCTTGTCTATGCTGACAACGAGGGTATCGTCGATGCATGTGCCCCAAGACCGCTTCCCCTGCCACCAGGACAGGCACCATTGGAGGAGTCCCTCCCGGACCCCAATGATGACACGGGGTTTGCGCCGCCACCAGAAAGCAGGCCACCGATCCTCCCGGCGATCGCGCCTCCAACGGCTGGAACTGCGCTAATACCGCCTGGTTATCAGCCAGAAGATCAGGCGCGACCGCCCGTTCAATTGTTCTGGGCAGGTCGTTACACCATGAAAGTTCAGGGAAATCAATGTCAGCCGACTTCGCAACTGGCTTTTGGCCTCCCCCGCACGCCCGCAACTGATCCCAACCCATATTCTCTGGAGAATGCTCGGACGCAGCAGCCCTCAACCGCCTGTCCGGGTGTGCGTCGGCAAGGGTTTGCTCGTAACGGGCAATACCTCGGGGATCTGTTTGATGTGGAGGGGCCAATTGAATGGGTCAAAGTTCCAGAAAGTGCCAGGAACTAACGCGGGCGATTAGTATGTAAGGGCAAGTCAGTACAAAAAAGACAAGACAGGAGAAAGCGACATGACAGGATCGAAGATCTGCTTCAAATACGAAGCTGACAATGGAGAGGAATATCATTTTGAGGGAGACGAATCGAACATCAAGGCTGTCAATGGGGCGCTGGCCGCAACAACTGTTGACCCTTCGGCCTATCTGATTCCTGGCTTGATTTCAAAAATGCGATTGGCGCGCTATCGATCAGCCGACGGAGTTATCACCAGGTCAATTCCGATTCTTAAAAAGACCACCGTGCCAGCGGCAACCATTTCTGTTCGGCGATCGTCTGGGGCTGGAGATGACGCGGGCGCAGCAGTAACGCTCACGCTGAAGCGAGTTCGCCCAGAGCGATTCTCGCTTGCCTACGGGGAGGCGGACGATTCGGGCCAGCAGAATTAAAACCGAATTGCTCTTCTGACTAAAACGGGGTATTATGAGATTGGCGAACGAGGTTTCCCGTCCTTAGTTCGCTGAAGGGCAATAGAAAAGGCCCTGGCAGGGCCTCGGCTTCGTACCGCCCCTGCCAGGGCCTTTTCTATTGCA
>JBOFTL010001325.1:0-5348 GCA_051652045.1 Microcoleus sp.
ATTACTCAACTGTTCCTCTTATTGTTTTCGCCTTCGCTCAAAGGCATTCAAGGAACGTTTCGTAATTCCCACTCCATTCCTCCCACCACTAATCGGAGTACCGATATAGTGGGGGTCTCCTGGAGGTTTTAGATGAAACGCAATAACAATAACGGGGGTATCAAACCCAGATTTAGGAAGGAAATTTTGTATACCCTTCATCGGGCTGCAAAGACGCCCAGGTCATAGCGTACTCGCTTGACGTGGGAGTATGTCACTATTATTGCAAAAATTGCGGACGATCGCCCAAATTTTTGATGATTTCTAAAGCTACTGCCTTAACAACATTAACACTTACGCTGTTGCCCAATTGATAATAAGCTCGATCGTCGCGATCGTCTAAAATAAAACTATCGGGAAAACCCTGCAATCTTGCAGCTTCCCTCGGCGTAATCCTGCGGACTCGATTGTTGTAATAAACTCCCAACTTATTCGCATCGCTAGCAACAACTGTTACCGAAATATTTTGCGGATCGAGAAACTTGTACACTTCAAAAGAAAAGTTGCCCGCTACAGGTTTGTACTTGCCGTTAACCTGCTGCAAATACCTCTTGGCAACCAAGGAATCGAGAATTTCTTGCAGTTGAGAATGCTCGAAAAAACTCGCAATTTGCTCCCGAGTTAAGAGTTTTCCATCTTGAAGACGGCCAAATACTTTATTGCGTCTTTTCAAAATAAAGCGATTCATCAACTCAATTTCTGCTAAACTGCACTTGCCCCGCAATCCCAATTCCCAGGAATGAATCGAATTGCCGCCGCGATAATCAATTAACCGCACCCCGTGCAAGCGACTAAGATCGTTGTTGACAATTTGTTTTAGGGCAGTGACGAATTCGGTCGAACAATCATAATTTCGATCGGGACTATCTTCTAAAATATCGGCTACTGTAACTGGTTTACTTGCAGGATAAAATAAAGATAATTGTTGGTAGTTAGAAGCATGGGAATCTTTCGGTCCCAAGTCGGAAACCAAGCTAAATTTGGGCGCAGCATTTAAAATTCCCACTAAGTAAACTCGGACGCGGTTCTGAGGTAAACTAAAGTTAGAGCTGTTGAGCAAAAAATAATCGAAACTGTAACCTCGGCTTTTGATTTCATCCTGAATTGTGGCGAAAGTTCTGCCACCGTCGTGGGAAACAAGTCCCCGCACGTTCTCAAAAATAAATGCTTGAGGTTGACAGGTATCAATTAACCTCATTATCTCGAAAAATAGCGTACCTCTAGTGTCTCCAAAACCTGCTTTTTTGCCAGCATAGGAGAAAGACTGACAAGGAAATCCTGCCAGTAAAATTTCATGTTTTGGGAGTCGATCGATTAGCCGGATGTCGCCTAAAGGTTGGTGGTTAAAGTTACGATCGTAAACTAACTGAGCATCTTTATTAATTTCGCTGCTCAATACACATTCAGTTTGAACATTTAAGGTACGAGCGGCTTCTTCAAATCCCAGCCTCATGCCACCGATTCCTGAAAATAAGTCAACAAAACGAATTTTGAGCATAGTTTTCAGAAGAGGGAAGAGGGAAGAAGGAAGAAGGAAGAAGGAAGAAGGAAGAAGGAAGGAGGAAGAGGGAAGAAGGAAGGAGGAAGAAGGAAGGAGGAAGAGGGAAGAGGAAAAGGGAAGAGGGAGTTACCTGTTGCCTGTTGCCTGTTGCCTGTTGCCTTGAAGGAAGAGGGAAGAAGGAAGAGGGAAGAAGGAAGAAGCTACAAACAGCTAGCGATCGCGCGTTTCAGATCTTACGTATAATTAGGTGGACTTACTTAGTTGATTTACATGAACGCGGCTATATTGTTGCTGAATTTTACTACGATCGCCCGTCACGATCGCTATCAAATCTGGGATAGCAGCAAACGGTCGATCGCACTTGTTTCTATTTTTTACCAACCATCCATTGCTGAAGATCTTTAATCGTAAACACCGCCTCAAAATTCAATCCCACAGAGCGATAAAATTCAGCTCCACCTTGCTCTCTGTCAATCAAAGATAACACTCGATCGACCTTATAACCTGCTCCCCGCAACCGTTCCACCGCCTGCATCGCCGACTTACCCGTCGTCACCACATCCTCTAAAACCGCTACATTTGCCCCTTCAGACAGCGTTGGTCCCTCAATATAGGCCATCGTCCCGTGTCCCTTCGCCTCCTTTCTCACAATCAACGCCGGAATCCCCCGACCTTCAAGAGCCGAAACCACGCTCACCGCCGTTACAATTGGGTCAGCACCCAAAGTCAAACCCGCCACAGCCTCAATATCCGGTGACAGCAGTGAAAACAGCAAACGCCCCGTCGCCAAAGCACCTTCAGGATGCAGCGTCACCGGTTTGCAGTTAATGTAATAAGAACTTTTCTGCCCCGAAGACAGCACAAAATCCCCCTCGCGATAGGCAAACTCGCACAACAAATCCAAAAGTCGATCGCGCAACACATTTAAATCCGCAGCATCCATAACTTGTACCACCTATCAAACACCAATAAATTCACCGATAATCAGTTTATAGTGGAAGCGGAATTAGTAAGGAAGCTTAAATATCGTGAGTCAAAAGTTAAAAAATCTCAGCGGTGTGTTAGTAATTGCGATCGCCTCTGTCGCACTGGCATCCGCTAAATCGGCTCAAGCAGAACCCATCCGATTGCACCCCGTTGCCGACAGCTTCAACCGACAATTCTTTGAGGCTTCAGGAGACTTTTACCACAATGTCAGCCTGCACGGTTATATGGGCGACTACTTAGGTATCGGTTCCCCCAGTGGCGTGGTTGCCTTTCCCGAAAAAGAAATCGAACGGGATGCCAGCCGCGTCAGCGGCCTCTACCGACAAATCATGCAGCGCCAAGTTTCCAGCGATCCGATTCTCCGCGTGCCGGATGCAGTCAATCCCTTCGATGCCTCAGTAATGGCATTACCTCCTGCTTGTCAGCTAGCACCTCAAGCTACTGGCTGTTTCCCCGCCGCTACCGCAGTTCCAGAAACTTTTGTACCGCGCCAGGAACAAGAACCACAAGTAGCGCCCGGTCCGGTTAGAGGACTGTACAATGTATCGCCTGCAGGTGGAAATTAATTGTTAGGTGTTAGGTGTTAGGTGTTAGGTATTAGGTTTTATACTTATTGCCTGCGATCGTTTCACCTATCACCTACCACCGATCTACTATCAATTGAAAATTAACAACATTCTCAGAAGATTTACAATAAGCTTTTGCAAAGATCGATCGGGTTTGATTATCACCTCAGCTACGGGAGAACCACGTGACTCGAATTTGTTTCAGCCTCAACTTTTGCTTCCACTGTCACAGGATTTTCCATTAAGATAGTTGGTTTTGACTGATAAACCGCCAAATCAAACCAAAAAGTCGTACCGATTCCCACTTCACTAACCAAGTTAATTTTGGTGTGGTGCTTGTCAATAATACTTCTGACAATCGACAGACCTAAACCAGTGCCTTCTAACGTATGAACGCGGTTTTCTACCCGGAAAAAACGCTCAAAAATTGCTTGTTGGTCTTCAGGATCGATGCCGATGCCAGTATCGGAAATTTCCACCCGCACGGTGCCGTAATTTTTGGCAGCAGCTAAGAGGTGATAATTATCTGAGGCAGCGTTTCGATCCAGCTTTTTCTCTACTTCTAGCACGTAGGCACGAATTGCTATCCGACCGCCTGTTTCAGTGAATTTCAAGGCATTTCCCACTAAATTAGCAAACACTTGCAGCAGCAAATCGTAATGACCTAAAACAGGCGGTAAAGCCGGGTCAAGTTCTTGTTCCAACTCAATACCCTTATCCTTAGCATTCAACTGATAAGTTCGGAGAGTTTGTTCTACCGCTTGGCAAAGATCTACGGCATCTAATTGATAAATTCTGCAAGATTCCAAGCGCGACAAATCTAACACATCGTTCACTAAACGAGTAAGTCGATCTGTCTCTCTATTGGCAATTTCTAAGAATTCCCGCCGCTCGCTTTCTTGCAAGTCTTCACCGTATTCGTACAGAGTTTCAATAAAAGATTTGATGTTAAATAAAGGAGTTCTCAGCTCATGAGAAACATTGCTGATAAAATAACCTTTAGCCTCGTTGAGTTCTGCTTCGCGGGTGATATCTTGAACTGTTACGGCAATGCCTTTGAGACTTTCGCGATATTGCTCGACATCTTGATTTTTAGATGTTTCTTCATAGAGAGTACATTCGATCGCCCCCGGACGCTGGAGTTCGCTACAGGTATTTTCATCTTCACGGATGCAGCTTTTACATAGTGGTTCCGAGCCGGGGGCTTTGTGCAGAATTACAGTAGTTAACAGAATGCGAATCGTGCGGTTGACGGGTCCGCTGATAGAGATGCGGAATTCGCCTCCTTCACGATCGCCCGCTGCAATTTCGTGCAACGGTCTGTCTAATTCTTGCTGCACTTCTTGTGGTAAAATATTCAGTACATTAACGCCGATCGCATTTTTGCCTTCCCACCCAAAAATCCGGCGACCAGTGGGATTAACCAAAATCACCTGCAAATTAGCATCCAGTAACAGTGCACCATCAGCAATAGTTGAAACTAAAGTTTCTAACTTAGCTTTTTGAGCAGTCAGTTCTTCAATATTTTGTTCTTCATAACTTTCGAGTTTCTCTGCCATCTCATTAAAACTGCAAATCAGCTCGCCCAATTCCCCACCCAAAGGCAAGTCTACTCGCTGTTTAAAATTGCCTCTAGCAATATTTTTTACCCCAAAAACTAACTCTTTAATCGGCTGGGTAATCGTCAGGGCATTAAATACAGCACCCAAAATTACCATGACCCAAATAGTTACGAATACTGCTAAAGTAACGTCCCTAGTTAGATTGGAAGAGATGACAGCAGCAGGATTGGGATTAATCCCGATCGCCAGCAATCCCAAATATTTATCCTCGTGAATTAGAGGCACGAATACGTCGGTAACTTCTCCATCCGGCGTCAAGTGCTGCCGCACCAAAGGCAAAGAAGTTAAATTTCTCGCTTCGATATCTGCTAAAAAATTCTCCGGTAGTTTGATCTGGCGGCGCAATGTTAGAGAAGTTTGCACCTCAGATTCTGAGAAAGGTATTCCCAGGAAAATATCGCCTGCTTCGTCGGCGTAAAGCATATAGCGGACGCTGGAAGTGCTGTTGTAAAACTGGCGGGAAAAGCGGGCTACTTCCGATCGATCGTTTTTCGCGATCGAAGGGGCCACATTTGCCGCTAACAACAGACCGAGATCGCGCCCGTACCGGGTATCGTTGAGTCGGGCGTCTAACTGGATTGTATTGACAGCCCAAAAGGTGAGGCCGCTCATAATCAACGAGACTACTAGGGT
>JBOFTL010001326.1:0-4506 GCA_051652045.1 Microcoleus sp.
ACATCATCGTTTCTAATTCTTGTCGGGCTTGACGGACTGCTTGCATTCGCTGGGAAATTTGGTCTTTGTACCGATCGCGAACTGCTTGCACTTTTTGCTTTTGTTCCGCAGTTAAATTAAGCTGTTCAAACAACCGACCTTCCTTACCGCCCAGGCGATTTTGCTCTGGGGTTTGCGCGAGTATTTGATGCGGTACGGGATTGGTAACTGCTACAGCGGCGCTCGTGCTGCCGATCGCGAGCATTAACATAGTTATAGCAGAAATGCGGCAAATTGACATGGAAATTACCTCAGTAAAATTAGTTATTTGTTAGTGGTTCGGTATCGTCAGTTACAGCTAGATTTAACCAGTCAGTTGTCGGTCGATCGCCCGCAATTTCTTCGCTAGGACAGTGCGCTACACCCTCCCAATTATTGATGAGAAATGCTTCTAAACGTGCCGCTTCATCTGCGTGAATCGGTGCCGGAATTAGCAGCCGATAGCTAGACCAAGAAACTAGCAAACTCGCCACGATTGCTGGAGGGAAAGCCCACTTAGGAATCGATGCAATTCTCGACCCGCGATCGCGCCGATCGAATAGCAATTTACAGTTATCTACTTGGGGGCGATCGACCTGATTAGTTTCTAAAGCTGCCAGCAATTTCTGTTCTAAATCTGGGGCAGCTTCAGGAATATCCGGGCGATATTGCTGCAAAAAATCCACTAACTTTTCGTCGCTATGTCGATCGGTCACAGTTCGCACACCCCCTCTTTTTGCAAAAATTGCCGTACAGCATTCCGCGCGTAAAATAAGCGAGATTTGACAGTTCCCGCAGGCAGTCCCAAAATTTGAGCTACTTCTTTTTGCGGGATATCTTCTAAATCGTGCAACACCAAAATGCTGCGGTGTTCAAAGCTCAAGTTTTCCAAGGCACGCTGCACTAAATCTTGATAGTGTAACTTCATCAGTTCGGAGGTATTATCTTTAACAATAACTTCCTCCATTACTTCTTTACTTTGGATTTTCGCATCAAAAGAATGCTGTCGAGCAAAAGCTTGCCTTTGGTCCGATGCCACATTCCAAGTAATGCGATACAGCCAAGTAGCAAAGTTGTCCTTGTACTTGAGTTTGGGCAATCCTTTCCAAACTCGCAGGAAGACTTCTTGCACTAAATCGTCAAGAAGCAACGGTCCGCAGAGTTGGTAAAGAGTCGATCGAACTTTATGTTGGTGGCGTCGGTAAAGGCCGCGAAAACAAGTACGATCGCCCTTTAAGCACCTAGCAACTAAATCCGAGTCAGAACAGTCGTCGGTTAAAACATTTGCTGGCACAGCTAACACCCGTGAAGTCTCCTTCACCAGTTCGTTATCTGCAGGGTTTAGACCGGATAGGCGTAAAAAAGGTTCAAAAAATTTTTAAAATAATTTAGGAGTTGACAGTTGACAGTTGACAATTGACAGTTGTTATCTTTAGAACTTGCACCATTGTCAATAATCTGTAGGAGCAAATTCGCCTGTATATCTTACTGAAATTATGCCATTTTCACCAAGAATTTCTTCACTCGGAGCTTGCACTCTATATGTAAGGTGCGCACTGCAAGCCTTAGACATCTGGTAAAAAGATTTTGGAAGCCTTACCCTATCTAGACATAAACCTAATGATGCCAGATGTCTCTTACTACTGCTATCGATCGAGCGTTCTACCTTTTTATTTACGAATTTAAATGAGCTAGTGACTCAAGTCTCGATCGCACCAGAATTAGCGTAAATTGCTAACTGCGATCGATTGCGCAAATTCAACCGATTTAATAAATGAGTGACGTGAGTTTTCACCGTTCCCTCAGAAATAAATAACTGCTGGGCAATATCTCGGTTAGTTAAACCCGTACCAATTAACCGCAATACTTCTTGTTCGCGCGGAGTTAATTGCACGAATTCAGATTGTTTTGACGGTTGAGTAGAAGATGCTGGATTAGTAGGTGATGAATTAGTAGGTGCCGCACTGAATCCTGTCATTAACTTATCCATTAAACCGGGAGCCAATTGAGTGTAACCGGATTGCACCAAACGAATTGCCTGTGCTAACTCTTCCGATGGCATATCTTTCAACAAATAGCCCTTGGCCCCGGCTCGCATGGCATCAACAATGTATCCATCGTCATCAAAGGTAGTTAAAACCAAAACACTCGTATTGGGAAATGACTGGCAGATCAGGCGAGTTGCTTCTCTACCATCCATCACGGGCATTTTTAAATCCATTAATACAACATCGGGTTGGAGAGCTTCGACTTGCTCTAGGGCAGCTTTACCGTTATGGGCAATTCCAATTACTTCTAAATCTGATTCTAGGCTTAACATAGCCTTGAGCCCTTGGCAGATAAGCTGCTGATCGTCAACTAACAACAGACTAATCATCGGATATTCCTCAATCTCTTATCCCATGATAGTTCTTAATTACACAGACAAAGAAAAAACGCGGAAAGGCGTTACGTGAATTTTACATTTTGTTATACGAATTCCATAAATTGCTGCTACAGATACGATCTAGCAAATCACCTTTCATCGGTAAAAGACTTTTACTAACTGTAGCACTCTTTTCTGTAATCGGTATTATACGAAGTAATACTAGATCCGAATTACTCACATTCTTTATAAATTTTATAAATCCTCGATCGGGACTCAGATAGGACTTATACCAATTTCATAAAGTAGCGCTACATAAAAGGGTATATTTGTGGAGTTGGGCGGGTTTATTTAACCTATCTGCAAGCTTCAAAGACCTTGGCGAACCCGCCCCTACAGCTTTTTGATGCTCAGATCTACCTATTTAACGGCAAGCTAACATCAATTCTGCATCCCGCTGCAGGCGATGTTTCTAGGTGAAACTCTCCGTTAAGAGAAGCAATTCGCTCTTGCATTCCTCGCAATCCAAATCCGCCAGTACCGCTTTCTAATTGGAATCCCCGCCCGTTATCCTCAATGCTCAAAAGCACTCGATCGCGCGTTGTTTGTAATTGCAGGTGAACCTCGCTAGCTTCGGCGTATTTGCAAATATTAGTCAACGCTTCTTGCACGATCCGATACAGCGTTTTGGCAACTTGAGGCGGTAACATGACTTCCACAGAAATGCTGCTGGTAACAGTAACACCCGTACTCTGGCGAAAGTTTTCCATCAACGAGATCATCCCCTGTTCCAAGGTTTCTTCTGGCTCTGCGTCAGCCCTCAAAGCATTTACCGATTGTCGAACTTCTTTCATCGCCACCTTGCCGAGTCGCTGGGCTTGTTCCAAAAACGGTTGTGCCTCTGTGGGGTCATGCTGCCACAGTTTCACGGCGGTTTGCAGTTGAATGTTGAGCGAAGTCAAGGCGTGACCCAGCGAATCGTGAATTTCTCTAGCAATCCGGTTGCGTTCCTGAACGGCGGCTAAATCTTCTATTTGCAGGGAATATTCTCGTAGCTGTGCGTGGGCTTGCGAAAGTTGTTCCTGAGTTCTGCGTTCTGCTAGTAAGGTAGCGACCAACTGCGACACGAAAAATAGCCCTAACGCAAACATCAACAATTCTGCCGTCTGGTGCATCAAAATTTGCTGTTGCTCGACATTAGGCAACATCATTGGCATCACCTTCTGAAGGTACTGAAGCTGATGAAACATATACATTAGCAGCGAAAGACCTGCCACAATCCACCGACCGGGAGATTCAAATAAAAAACAACTGCGAATCAACACGATCAAATACAGCGTCGGCAGGATATGCAGGTATCCCAAGGTAGTTCCGTAGAAAATCAGACCCATTTCGATCGCCGTATAAACATAGCGAAACGAAGTTTTGCCCGAAGGTAAGATCCATCCCATCAAGCCCAGAGATATCAGGATCAGAATGTGCTGTACGGGAATGCTTTGACGCTGCCACGCTTCGATCGCGGCCATCACTCCACAACTGCCTAACATGAGCCATTCGGTGTACAGCAAAAAGCGAAATGGTTGGGGTTGAGTTTTTAGTAGAGGTGCGATCGCCGTCATGACTTTGGACTCCAGTATTTGTGTCTTTCAGTATTCCCAAAAAATACTGCAAGTCAGACTGAATGTCTATAAAATTCGGCAATTTTCTAACTTTCGTTGATGTTACCCCTGGGAACCACGACTAAAGTTATAGCCGATCGGGATAGGCAATATTAACATCGCACTCAGCAGTTCCCAAAAGTCGAGCAGCATCGCACTTCAGAAACCGGGTTTTTTTGAGATTGCAGGCAAGTGGCAATATTTGTCGCAAAAACCCGGTTTCTACCTTTGTTTGGGATGGTGGGATTTTCTGGATGGTGCAGGTGGCAGCGATACAGCAAGCTATCTGGATGTGACTAAAGTTATAGCCGATCGCACTCGGCAGCGATCGCCGATCGCGACTTTTTGTAGATGAGCGGGCGATCGAGAATCTGCATTTCGTTGATGTCAAATCGAGACGTTTTTCAGATGTTTTCAACCGAGTCAATTTCCTAGGATTGTGACATAACAAACCAAAGCAAATAG
>JBOFTL010001327.1:0-3427 GCA_051652045.1 Microcoleus sp.
ACTAGCATAAGTCTTTAACTTATCCCTACTGATTTGACACTTTTGATTAAATTGAAATTTCGAGCGCTGGAGCTGTGCGGGATCGCTGGTTGGCAATGCAGCACGCTTTCTTAGCTTGATTATTAAGTTTAGCGTACTCTTGCTGAAATTATAAAACAATTATTAAATTTAAATGATAAGTAAATGTTTTAGGAAACTTTTATCAATAAGCAGGGGTTTATGCGATCGACTGACTTTGCTTATCACAACTATTTTGAGCTAAGTCTTGCTGGGTAAAGGTTTTAGCTAAGTCGTCTTTTTGCGGGCATTCATATCTGTTGTCAATAAGCGGGTCAATTACCCGTCTACTTTATTTACAACATTTAATAAATCTCTATTTTTTTAATATGTCACAAAAAAGTATAGAGGAATACAGAAAAAATGGTTGTAGCATGATATGGCTAAATTTGGGTTAAAAACTCTCGATCGAACTCTGCCTCAACGATCGAGGGATAAAAACAGATAAATAGCAATTCTCAGCATCATGAAATTAGAACGGCTGAAACCAGCAGCTAACTAATCATCCGTCATCTGTCAAAAGTAGTATTAACAACTAAAATCCACAACAAGTAGGTTGGGTTGAGGTCACGAAACCCAACACAATATATATGGAACATTCCCACTCTCGATCTTAAATTGAGTCTGACCTAGTGGGTCTGGTTCAGGACGTTAATGTAATTGGTACTGCTGCCTTTTGCTAAGCAATCTGCCCAGCAGCGATTGGCTTTATTGGCACAGCAATTGAAAGCAATAGGGATTAATCCTGATAAATTGTAAGTTTGTGGCTGAGATTGTGACACTTATAATAGTTGCAGACAAACAGATGAATTTACAAAAATCGATCGCAGTTATTTGTAGCGCGATCGTCCTAGCATTATGTGGTAGTGAACTATCTGCTGATGCCACCGAAATGCGATCGTCCAACAGTAGACAAACATTTGCCGATTGGTGTCGCGAAAAAGATTCTTTGAGTCCTGAAGCTAAACATACTGTTGAGGTGCTGTTGGAGGTAGTTCAGACTACTGAGTGCGATAAGGCCGATCGGAAACTTTTGAGTCTCACGAAACTCAGCCTCGAAAGAAATGAAATCAGCGACATCAAACCGTTAGAATCCTTGACTAACCTGACTCGACTCGACCTCTGGAACAATAAAATCAGCGACATCAAACCGCTAGCATCTTTGACTAACCTGACTGTGCTCAACCTCAGCGACAATCAAATCAACGACATCAAACCGCTAGCATCCTTGACTAACCTGACTGAGCTCGTCCTCATCGACAATCAAATCAGCGACATCAAACCGCTAGCATCCTTGACTAACCTGACTGAGCTTTCCCTCTGGGACAATCAAATCAGCGACATCAAACCGCTAGCATCCTTGACTAACCTGACTAAGCTTTCCGTCTGGGACAATAAAATCAGCGACATCAAACCATTGCAATCCTTGACTAACCTGACTGAACTCTGGCTCAGCTTCAATCAAATCAGCGACATCAAACCGCTAGCATCTTTGACTAACCTGACTTCGCTCGAACTCGGCGAAAATCAAATCAACGACATCAAACCGCTAGCATCTTTGACTAACCTGACTTGGCTCGCCCTCAACAGCAATCAAATCAACGACATCAAACCGCTAGAATCCCTGACTAACCTAAATTTTCTCTGGCTCTACAACAATCAAATTAGGGACATCAAACCGCTAGCATCTTTGACCGATCTGAATGTGTTTAACCTCAGCGACAATCAGATCGGTGACATCAAACCGCTAGCATCTTTGACTAACCTAACTAATCTATACCTCGAAAACAATCAAATCGGTGACATCAAACCACTAGCATCTTTGACTAACCTGACTGAGCTCTCCCTCAGCGGCAATCCGATCGATCCCAAAACTTGCCCTCTCAAGCCAGAGTCTATTTGTAATTGGTAACTCTCAATAAAATGCTAAGACTTTACATATTCTATCAAAAATAGAGAAACCGGGTTTCTTCAAGAAACCCGGTTTCTAAACACCCGGTGGCAGTACCTACAAATTCGATTAATTTGGCGGGTCAAACTTGTTAACCGAGAGAGCAACCCCGATCATCGGTAATGCTACGCCCAAGCAAATCAGCCACTGATCCAGAGTCATCGGAGCCGTCTGGAAGATACGATTGACAAACGTAGAATTAGCAAAGATGATCTGCAAAATCACAGCGACGACAATCCCCACACCGAGGGCCGGAGCACCGCTAACTCGCTCTTTCGAGCCGTTCAATTTAGCCATCAAAGAAGGCAGCAACTGACTGAGGCTCAACAGGTAAAAAATTCGACCCATTACCAAAGCTTGAATTGCCATCGTCCGGGCTAGTTCCAAAGTTCCCCAAGGGGCTTGGCGCACCCATTCAAACATTCCGAAAATTAGCGTCCAGTTGTAGAGGGAAATTGCTAAAATCCGCTTGATTCGATTTTGAGTCAGGAAAGGTTCGTTAACCGGGCGCGGTTGTTGTTTCATAACTCCCGATGACTTAGGCTCAAAGGCCAGAGGGACAGTCATCGTAATCGAGTTGAGCATATTCAACCAGAGGATTTGCAGCGACAAAATCGGCAATTCTCTGCCCAACAAAGTGCTCAGCAAAATAGTCATCGATTCTCCGCCGTTAACTGGAAGAATGAAGCTAATTGCTTTGAGCAGATTTTTGTAAACCGATCGCCCTTCTTCTACCGCAGATTCGATCGAGGCAAAGTTATCGTCAGTTAAAATCATGTCCGCGGCTTCCTTAGAAACCTCCGTACCGCTACCCATCGCGATGCCGATATCCGCTTGTTTGAGGGCGGGGGCGTCGTTAACGCCGTCTCCCGTCATCGCCACAATTTCGCCTTTTTGCTGCAAGGCTTCTACCAGGCGGAGTTTTTGTTCCGGGGCTACGCGGGCGAACACCGATCCGGCTTCTACAGCTTCGGCGAGATCGTTTTTGTTCATTTCGGCCAGTTGCGCGCCGGTGTAGGCTACAAGTTCCCTGTTGTGCTTAGTTCTGCGGAATCCCATGCGACGGGCGATCGCCTTGGCGGTAGCGATGTGATCGCCGGTAATCATTTTTACTTGAATGCCGGCGGTTTGGCAAGCTTGGACGGCCGCGATCGCTTCAGCTCGCGGCGGATCGATCATTCCTTGCAATCCGAGGAAAATTAGACCTGATTCTAAATCTGCACGATCGACGGAATTTTGATGTTCGGGTACGGGTTTTTTTGCTAAAGCTAAGACGCGCAAACCTTGTTCGGCCATTGCATCGACTTGTTCGTGAATTTGCGCGCGATCGACTTCTACTGATTTTCCTTCAACATCTAAACTGGAATTGCAGCGCGTCAGAATTGATTCGACGGAACCTTTAACGTACAAAATTTTGCC
>JBOFTL010001328.1:0-2738 GCA_051652045.1 Microcoleus sp.
CAATACTCAGCCTTTTGGCAAACAATTAATCGGAGAAAAGCAGCAAGCTTGGTTGCAGTTGGGATGTCACAGTTTGATGCTGTTGGTAGGAGTTTGGACTGCAGCATTGTTGCTGTTTTACGCCGTACCCGTAGCGCTATATACAGTTGTGGGATTCTTATCTTTTGCGTGGGTGCAGCCGATTTGGGACATCTTAAAATACGGGCAAATTTTGACCGCAGCTTGGTGGCTGGTGCTATCCTTAGTGCTGTTCGGTTTTTCTTGCAGTTTGTTTGTGGCAATGCCTTCGCTTTTCGGCTTTCTGTACATTCAGTCTGGGCGCAAAATTCTGCGCAGTTTTAGTTCCCAATACGGAAAAAATGCAGCGATATTCGGTAGCGTGGGAGTAATTGCAACTTGGTTGGCTGTGTTTGCAATTTTGCAGCAGCAGCCGCAAGTTCAAGCGTTGAAACTGCTGGCAACTCCAGCAGCAAATGAGACGGTGCGTCAAAGCTTGTTAGCAAAGTCCGATAAAATTCGATCGGGCTTAGTTAACGCTTATTTATCACCCTACCGCTACCTGAGCACTGTGGGTGAAAACAACCACATTTACGGGCTGTACAAAAATTATTTGGGTTTGTCAGACGCAGCGGCTAGAAGCCTACAAAACAGCTACAATAATTTAATGTCGCCCTTCTTGTATCAAGGATCTAGTGACGATGTAAAAAAAGCCGAAAAACTTTACGCCGGATTCTTCGATACCGAAATTCAAAAAGGCGACGCAGCAGCAGTCAAACACGCGGTGCAATCTACCTCAAATCGAGAAGAAGCAAAAGCGGGGTTACTCAATGTTAACCAAGAAAAAGTATGGCTGGAATCGCAAGAAATTACCATCAAAGAAAACGGCGATTGGGCTGACGTTCAACTCTACGAAGTTTACAAAAATCAAACGCCAAATTTGCAAGAAGTATTCTACTACTTTTCCCTCCCGGAAAGCGCGGCAGTGACTGGAGTTTGGCTGGGCGATACTGCCGATTTGAACAAGCGTTTTCCCTTTACTGTATCGCCGCGAGGTGCCGCCCAACAAGTTTACAACCAACAGGTAAGAGAAAGTGTCGATCCGGCTTTGCTAGAACAAATCGGCCCCAAACAATACCGCTTGCGGGCGTTTCCAATTCCGGCTAAACGGCAATTTACTACCAACACAGAGGGGCCGACAGAAATGAACTTGTGGCTGACTTATAAAGTCATGCGACAGCCGGAAGGTTGGGCGATGCCAAATTTAGCGGAAAAACGCAACATTTTTTGGAACCAAAACACTCGCCGAGTTGTCGCGGGTAAACAGGTAAAATACAGTGGAAAAGATGCCAGAGAAATTTGGCTGCCTGCTTTTGTACCTGCTGTTTCGCAACAACAACCGATCGCGCGTGAGGCCAAGTTTGCTGAAGGCAATACCGTGACTGCGACACCAATTGCTGATGCTAATTACTCGCTACCGCAGGGCAAAAAGTTTGCCGTGATTCTGGATACTTCTCGCAGCATGGCGGTGGAAAGTCAACAGGTACAGGAAACTTTTGCTTGGTTGAAAGCGAATAGTTTACCAAGCAATTCAGTCGATTTGTATCTATCTAGCGCGCCGGGAATGCCTGCTAAATTGGTGTCAGATTTGAACAGTTTCGACGCAGGAAAGTTGACTTTTTACGGTACGGTACAACTGAAGGATATGCTGCAACAATTCGCTCAGTTGCGCGGCGATCGAAGTTACGATACAGTATTCTTAGTGAGCGATCGGCGCAGTTACGAATTGTCGGACGATCGCAAAACTAAAATTTCCCTGACTTCACCGTTATGGGCAGTGCATTTAGGAGGTTTGCCACCCGGTTATGACGATGCAACTTTGAAGGTAATTCAAGATAGTGGCGGCGGAGTAGCTGCTGATATTAAAGAAGCGATGCAGCGGGTAGCGACAACCGCAGCTTCCGGGAAATCTACCATCGGAGTTGTTGACGGCTATGTGTGGAGTTATGCTAAAACTCCGCAGCCAGAAAAAACAGCAAAATCGGAGACAGTTGCAGGCTTGACAAATGCGACAAATGATGGTTTTCAACCGATAGCTGCGCGACAGTTAATTGCGGCTTTAAGTAAGGAGAAGAGTGCGAATCAATTGAGTCAGTTGGATGCGATGCACGCGCTGGCAAAAAACTATCAAATAGTGACGCCCTATTCTTCGATGATCGTGTTAGTTAATGACGAACAAAGGCGGCAGTTAAAAGAAGCGGAAGCGAAGGCCGATCGATTCGATCGCGAGGTAGAATCGGGTAAGGAAGAGTTGACTAAACCTAGCAATCCTCTGAATGTTTCGGGGGTTCCCGAACCCGAAGAATGGCTGCTTTTAGGAGTAAGCGCGATCGGATTGGGAGCAATATTTATCCGGCAGCGGCGCGAGAAAATGGTAGGTTAGTGATGGTAAAAGTGCGATCGCTTGAAATTTTAAGATTGAAATTTGAAATTTCGGGCGATCGGCCTTTTTCTGATTCGATTCGGCGGTTGAAACCGCCTCTCTACGAACCAAATCGGTCTGCGCTGACTAAGAATAAAAGGAGTAAGTAGGCTGGATTTGGTGTCAACCACCCACCACTAATCGGAGTACCGATATAGTGGGGGCTTGAAAGAGCCTAGTTGACCAGTCTAAGTGTATAAAATCACTACGTTTAAGGCAAGAGTTAAAGACCTACCAGAGAATGCGTAGCTAGTTCTCT
>JBOFTL010001329.1:0-6323 GCA_051652045.1 Microcoleus sp.
CCAAACGACTTGGGAGATATGGTACTGCTGTTGCTGCTGACTACACGAATGGGCCGATCGCGATTAACTTTGCCACTGGCGATACGACACCAAAAATTGTTACTATTCCGATCGCAGATGATGCAATCGACGAAGCTGATGAAACGGTTAATTTATCTTTAACTAATCCAACCGGAAATGCTACGGTGGGCGATCGATACAACAATGCAGTTTTGACAATTGCAGATAATGACTCTACTCCCACTCCGACGCCAACACCAACTCCGACACCAATTCTCACAGAAACGCCAACCCCAACTCCGCCACCAATTCCAACACCAACTCCGGCAGAAACTCCGACACCAACTCCGCCACCAATTTCAACGCCAACTCCAACAACAACTCCGGTTGAAATTCCGACACCAACTCCAACAGAAACACCAACTCCGCCACCAATTCCGACGCCAACTCCAGCAGAAGTTCCGACACCAACTCCGATACCAATTCCGACACCAACTCCGGCAGAAATTCCGACACCAACTCCGATACCAATTCCGACACCAACTCCCACAGAAACACCAACTCCGCCACCAATTCCGACGCCAACTCCAGCAGAAGTTCCGACACCAACTCCCACAGAAACGCCAACTCCGACAGAAATTCCGACACCAACTCCACCTCCGATCGAAATTACGACAGAAATTGCGATCGCAGATTACCCGTGTAATTCTCTTTTTTTAGATGGAAAAACCGGACATGATACGCTTTGGGGAGTTCAGGGTCGAGATTTAATTTTAGGTAGTGAAGATCGCGATCTTCTCTTGGGAAATTCAGGTGACAATACTGTCTTTGGTGGCGATGGCAACGATTACTTGCGAGGTAATGAAAATAACGACCTACTTGATGGAAAAACCGGACATGATACGCTTTGGGGAGCTCAGGGTCGAGATTTAATTTTAGGTAGTGAAGGGAACGATTTTCTGTTGGGAAATTCAGGTGACGATACTATCTCTGGTGGCGAGGGCAACGATTACTTGCGGGGTAATGAAAATAACGACTTACTTAGTGGAGGTATAGGAAATGATACACTTTGGGGAGGAAAAGAACATGATACGATGTTTGGAGGAATCGGAGACGACTTCTTAATTGGCGATTCGGGAGATGATTTTTTAATTGGAGGAAGTGGGAACGATCGATTTCTACTTCGTGCCGATTCAGGCATCGATACCATTCTAGATTTTGAAACTGGAAAAGATGCGATCGTCCTGAGTAGAAGTCTGACTTCCTCTCAACTTTCAATTACTCAAGCAAACGGAAATACCTTCATCCGCTTGACAGCAACAGGTCAAATTTTAGCTACTCTCAATAACGTATCGGGACTCACGCAACTACGAACCTAAAAATTACGATGCCACCTGATTTTTCCCTATTTTAATCGATCGCACCTGATTTTTTACTGTAAGTCTTTGTTGAAACACCTGATTTTATTCCCATTGTCGCTTGCTGTGTGCGAGGCGAAACTAGGAAATATCAAGCAAGCAAGCTAGTTGAATTTAACTCAGTCTTGCATCAATTGAAAAAATACAAGGAACAACAAAAATGCCATCTGAGATCAAAGGTACTGACTTCAACGATAACAATACTGTCAACGGTAACGATCGATTTCATGCATCCCTAGTGGGAGGCGATTTGACGAACGATATAATCTACGGCTATAAAGGCGACGATGAATTATTCGGACGCGGCGGTAATGATGAACTCAACGGCGGCTTCGGCAAAGACTACTTATACGGTGAGGCTGGCAATGATAAATTAGACGGTCAAGGTGGCGACGATTTTCTGTACGGAGGTGCTGGTAAAGATACCCTATTTGGCAACTCGCAAAACGATTATTTATTTGGCGGAAACGGCAAAGATAGTCTTTTCGGAGGTCCTGGCAATGATTACCTTGATGGTGCTAATTTTTCGGGTGCTGGTAACGGCATAGCTAGTGGTGGTGAATTCGATACCCTCACGGGTGGTGCGGGTGCGGACACGTTTGTACTCGGCAATGTGAATAATGTTTATTATCTCGGTACAGGCCATGCTACGATGATAGATTTTAGTTTGGCACAACAAGACAAAATTCAAATTAAAGGCAATCTAACGGATGGCTATTCCCTGCAAGCTGGCGATTGGAACAACAACAACGTTCAAGATACGGGTATCTTTCATAATGGCAATTTGATTGGTGTTGTCCGAGATAACAATTTAATTAATGTCAACCCAAATCAAGTATTTTTGTCCGCGCCTCCTATCCCTATCTAATGTTATTTGTTCTCGACTAAAGCTACGAAACTGGTTGACATAGAACAAATCCATAGCATAGCAATAGCAATTGCTATTACATCCAAAATACAAAGGAGCAACAGATTAGTTATGAGCGACGACACCCTCTACGGTAACTCCGGCAACAATGACTTACATGGCTATGCTGGCGACGATCTATTGTACGGCAGATTGGGCGATGATGAATTGTACGGAGACTCCGGTAGCGATACGCTATTTGGTGACAATAAGTTTGGTGGTTTTGGCGACGATCATCTATTCGGAGGAAGCGAGAATGATTCTCTGAATGGCGGTGGCGGTAACGATTACCTTGACGGTGTTAATTTTTGGGGTCTTGGTAACGGTATCGGCGCAGGCAATGAATTCGATTCTCTCACTGGCGGCTTAGGAGATGATAAATTTGTACTCGGAAATGTTAATGACGTTTACTACCTGGGAACCGGTCACGCTACAATGATGGATTTTAATTTGGGTCAAGATGTCATCCAAATTAAAGGAACTTTCGCGGCCGGGTATTCCTTACAAAATGGTGATTGGAACGGCAACGGCATTCAAGATACTGGTATCTTATACAACAATAATTTGATTGGCGTTGTTCGAGACGAAAACTTAATTGGCGTTAATCCGAATCAAGTATTCTTCTCAGCACCTTCTCCTCCTGGATAGCCCGATAGTTGTTCTCAAAGGGCGGTGTCCTGATGCCGCCCTACATTTTTTTAAAAAGGATTTTTTATGCTAAGATTTGCAGCCGATCGACCGAAATTTCACCAACTTTTATACACAACTTCTCTCTTAATTTCAGCTATCCTATTAGTAGGATTAGGAAAATTTTCTGAGTCCAACAACAGCACAGCTTTAGCGGAAGAAAACATCCCGATTAGCGGTAGCGGCAACGCGCAACTTCAACCGATTTTGCAATCCTTAACAACATTCATGCGCCACCGCTGCGTCGGTGCGGCAGTCATCGGTATTTCTGTCAAAGGAAAACCCGTCGGTGTTTGGGGTTTGGGCCGCATCAAAGGGCGACCTACTAATAATTGGAATCCGGCTTGTGGCGACGATATGCAGGCTCCTCTGGCTCCGATCGTACCTGCTGATACCCCCATGCGTATGGGCAGTATTAGCAAGCCTGTTACCTTCGCAATGGTACGCTGGGCGCTGAAAAAGACGGCGCGCGATCGCACAAATTTAGAACTGACTGACGAGCAAATTGAAGGCATGAAATTGTTTGACCCCCAGCATTATCCGCCGCTAATTCCCGGTTTGAACAAACAATATCCAGTAGTAATAATTCCGCAAAACTTGCACGCCGTATTTTCGGGAAAAGTGAAGTTTCCAGTTGCCGTGAAAGACAAAAACTGTGCGGATCTCAACACGGGATTTGCGGACAGACAGTGGCAAAATGTCACTCTCGGACATTTATTATCCCATCGATCGGGACTTCAGCGCAGCGCCCCCAGATACGGTGAAGATATCACCGCAAATTTGCCCGTACTTCGCGATCTGAAAACTCCAGCGGATTTTGCAGCACAAGAACAATTACTTGTCAATGAATGGGGCAGTAAATCTGTTAATTTGGCAAAAGATCGACTTGGCATTACTGCTAGCGGAGGGTATTTTTTGCCGAGTCCGAATTTAACAGAAACCATGCAGGTTTTAGCTGGAAGATGCCTTCAGTATCCTCTCGGTCAATATCATTATTCCAATACCAGTCCGGCATTGCCTACAATTATTTTGCAGCAGTTAATGCCATCTGGCAGATATGCGGCCGAAATGGGGAAGCTAGAAACTCATCAAGAGTCAGCTTTGGAGGTTTTTTTCAGGACGGAGTTGGGAATTCAGACTGCTGCTACTACCGGAATTTTCATGAGTCAAGGAGTAGAAAATACGGGCGATCGCGAGCCGGAAAAACGTCATTGGAACGGGCAGAATTACTACGGTAAGGGATGGGATTTGAAGCGACCGCACTGCATCTGGAAAGGTAACTCGTGCGACTTTTCTAGCTGGATAAATCAGAAGCCAGGGACGATAAATTGGTCTTGGAATTTAAGCCAAGTTCCTTTTAGCCGCCGACATACAGATTTGAGTCCCGGCACCGGAATTCTTGCTGCATCAGCCGAAGTTTTTCTCAAATTTATGTCAGAATATTGGGTGGGAGGTTATGAAAATAACCCGCGCATCGGGGAAAAGCGAAATAATGTTTGGAATCGATATACAACTCACAACGGTTCCCTTGACGGTACTCATGCTTGGGCGATTCAGCTAGGGGGAAATAACAATCCGAAACAGTGGAAATTGCCACCAGTGGACGATCGAGGTCAGATCCTCGATGATTTTGGCAAGTTGATGATGTATTCTGGTAATTTGCCCGATGGAGTCGATATTTTTGTCGCGGTGAACCAGAGGGCAGATAAGAAATGTGTTGAGGCTAAAAACTATGATTGCGGGGATGCTTACGGAATGTTGAATAATTTTATATTGTACGGCGTTTCTCAAGTCAATTGGGGTGCGATCGCCGAGCGACAAAGTTTCTCAAAAAAATTACCTCAACATTAGGAAGCAATTCGGTTTCTGGCCGTGATGCCAGTGCGTGAATAGTAAAAAAAATCAACAGATAAAAAATAAGGGAAGGAAATATTAGTTTCCTTCCCTCGATCGTTTGATTTATTGTTTGATGTATGGTTCTGGTTATCTTTTAACTGAGCGTTTTGAGCTTTTAGCTGTTTGCGCAGAGTTTGCTGCTGCTTTCGTATCTGTCGAGCTCTGGCAGAGCCACCTTTACCTTTGGAGTTTCTACCTTCCTTGCGGGGAGACTCCCAACTTTTTAATCTCATAGTTTTTTCACTTGTACTACTTATATAGTACACCGTCGAAATAATGCTGTCAAGTATTTACTCATATGTCTCTCCTGGAGGCAGAAACCGGGTTTTTTGCAAACTCTAGCATCAAAGCCTTAAATCTGATAAAAACCCGGTTTCTTAAATCCCCGCACCCGGCAGAAACTGGGTTTTTGCAAACTCTAGCATGGCAGTTTTAAACCCCGAGAAAAACCCAGTTTCTTAAGTCCCTAGCATTCCAAATATCCCGGCGGCATGGCAGCATCTGTCAAAATTGGTAGGGCATCCGCACTCTTCATCCATTCCGATAATTGTGCAATATTTTTGAGTTGCAACGTTTCAGCAGCTAAAGAAAATCCTAAATTATGGAAATCTTGAACTATCTCGGCTTTTAAGAAAAGTTCATCGTCATCTAAAATAGGAAGATCGGTCGCGATCGCAATGCTATTACCCGCTGCTAAATTGCAAATATAAACTCGCGCGAAAACACTTTGAAGAGTTTTCACCACCGCTGCATTAAAATCTGGCTTGTGAAACAGGTGAAGCACCGCAACCCCAGAATCTGACAAGCGAGATTTGCACAGTTGGTAAAATTCTTGCGTTACCAAACGGTAAGGCATATAGCCGCTGCCAAAACCAGCATCAACAATAATTATGTCGTATTTTGACCTGGCAACTTGTTCGGCAAGATATTCGCGCCCGTCTTGAATTGTTACTTGCAGCCTGTCATCTAATTGAATGCCAAAAAACTGTTGTGCTACTGTGACAATTTTGGCATCAATATCGGCACATTCGATCGCAGCTTCAGGAAAATAGTGTTGCAAAAACTGGGGAATGCTACCGCCGCCAAAACCAATAATATAAATATTTTTGGGGTGACTTTGCCAAATTAATGCTAGCATGACCGATCGCGCGTAGGGAAAGATTAATTTGAATGGATTGTTTAAATCGCAAATTGATTGAGCTACATTGGTAGTTAAAGTTGCTCGATCGGCTAATAGCAGCAACAGCATGGATTGAATTTTTTTTACCGCTATGCAGTTGTCGCCGGAATTTTCTTGAAACAAGATGCCATCTGGCTGTTGGCGCAGCCAATCGATGTGTTTTTCAAAAGCTGCTAATTTTTTCTGCAATTTCACAATCTCCAATTCCCAATCTCAAATTCTAGAATCTCTAATC
>JBOFTL010001330.1:0-11687 GCA_051652045.1 Microcoleus sp.
AAACTTTAGCCGGCTTCAAGGTCTAGTAAGCTTAAATTTTAGAACAAACCCAGGGTCAAAGATTTGTCGATCGGGAAAATAGCACCGATACCCAACCAGATAGTTACCGCAGTTCCAAACAGGAAAACAGCAGTAGCAACAGGGCGGCGGAACGGATTTTGGAACTTGTTAACGCCTTCGATGAAAGGAATCAACATCAAGCCCAAGGGTACAGAACCCATTGCTACAATTCCCAACAATTTGTTAGGCAAAACGCGCAGGATTTGGAACACCGGCCACAGATACCATTCCGGCAGAATTTCTAGCGGAGTAGCAAAAGGATTAGCAGGTTCGCCAACCAAAGCAGGATCGAGAACTGCTAAACCAACGCACAGAGAAATTGTCCCTAAAATTACCACAGGGAAAACGTAGAGCAAGTCATTAGGCCAAGCGGGTTCGCCGTAATAGTTATGGCCCATGCCTTTAGCGAGTTTAGCGCGAAGCGCTGGATCGCTCAAATCTGGTTTTTTGAGAATAGACATTGTAAGCGTGTTCTCCTTTTAGTTTTACCTGAACCGGGCATCTCGCCGCATTCTTCAATTGAAATCAGCGTGCAGGAGTTATTAGCCGTGTAAATATGATGAGTGATGAGTTATGAATTTTCAACTCAAAATTTAGCAGGGGAGCAAAAAAATATCACTCCCACCACTCAAAACTTACAACGGGCCAGAAATACCTTGCTTGCGAATCATCAAGAAGTGAGCGAGCATGAACACCGCAATGAACCAAGGCAAAACGAAAGTGTGCAAGCTGTAGTAGCGAGTCAATGTTCCTTGACCGACGCTGACACCGCCGCGCAGCAATTCAACCAGTGTAGAACCGACAAACGGGATAGCTTCGGGGACGCCGGAAACGATTTTGACCGCCCAGTAACCGACCTGATCCCAAGGAAGCGAGTAGCCGGTCACGCCGAAAGAAACAGTGATGACTGCCAAGATTACTCCGGTCACCCAGGTTAATTCGCGGGGCTTTTTGAAGCCGCCGGTCAAGTAAACCCGGAAGATGTGCAAAATCATCATCAGTACCATCATGCTTGCAGACCAGCGGTGAATGGAGCGGATCAGCCAGCCGAAGTTGACCTCGTTCATGATGTACTGCACTGAGGAAAAGGCTTCTGCTACCGTGGGGCGGTAATAGAAGGTCATGGCAAAGCCGGTGGCAAACTGGATGATAAAACATACCAGAGTAATCCCGCCCAAGCAGTAGAAAATGTTGACGTGGGGAGGTACGTACTTAGTTGTGATGTCGTCGGCAATCGCCTGAATTTCTAGGCGTTCCTCAAACCACTGGTAAGCTTTTGAGTCTGTGATTTGTTTAGAAAACATGGAGCTAGAATTCCTAAAAGAATATTGCTGTGGTTGAGATTGATGGCAGCAGCCACAGGGTTTTTTTTCGCCCCGAAGCAGTCAGCCTGCTGTTGCTACCAACTGCTTGCGGCTGCTTAAAAATTTGGAGCTGACGTGAGGAATTCTATTAGACCTCGAAAAAATCTTGTGGGGTAGGTATTCTGCCTGCCTTTAACTTGCTTTTTACCAGAGGTCTGTTTTGCGATCGCCCAGAGCGCCGGACACCTCAGCTAGAGCTCGCCTTTACTGCTGGCATTACCCGATCGCATTCCTGACTGTGATAAAAAATGTAACATAATTGCCGCGCAAATTTCACGTGCGCGATCGATTTTCCCGTCTTTCCAGGAGCTGTTTCGACCAGCTCAACATCCGTACCAGTCTGGTATCTAGGGAAAGTAGAGCTGCCTGCACGAGTCTGAATCTGGGGGCGGGCGATCGAGGGAGTTTTTTCAGATCGATCGTAAAACTTCACCTACTGCAAACCGACAATGCAACGATGCACCCCACTATCTGCAGGCAGGGTGCATCGTTGTCGTCAAACTTCTACTGAACGCGAGAATTTTGACAGCGAATCACACAATTACTTGTAGGGCATCATACGACATCAAAAATAGCTGCTCTTATCGAGCAGCTTAATTGCTTGGCACTGCAATTAAAATCCGCCGTTCCGCTTCGCACCGCCACGAGAAGGACCTTCTTTGGGCTTAGCTTTATTTACCCGCAACTGACGCCCCATCCAATCTGCACCGTCCAATTCGGCAATTGCAGCATCTTCTTGAGCGTCCTCAGTCATGTCAACAAATGCAAAGCCGCGCATCCGACCGGTTTCCCTGTCGGTGGGCAAAACAACTCGGCTCACTGTGCCGTACTCTGAAAATACAGCTTTCAGGTCTTCTTCAGTGGCGCGGTAAGACAGATTTCCAACGTAAATGGTCATATGGCTCACTAATCTGGACAAAAAATCAAGGTTTAGTTCCCGTCAGCTCAGACGTTGCGATTGACACTCTCCGCCCTAAAAGGACAGGGATTCTAATGTTTTTTAAAGCCTTCCTGTCAGAACGAGGCTTTCAACCCAGTTTTTTGGTAAAGCTGCTGTACAAAACATTGACTGTGGCTTGCAAACTAGAACTTAATCAACTAGAAAATTTTTAGCCTTAGTTTTCGGAATTCTCCGAAACATAGCATAAAATTACACCTTTGTCAACAGCACAGTCAATAGTTGCGACAGCCAGTAGGGTATGCTGCGCAACTTTCTCTTCTTGTGAGAATTTCTCACTCGATCGAAATTGACTGAGGTCCGCTGCTTTTAGTGTTACCGTCTTCGGCTGCTGGCGGAGTGTAAGTTGACCCAGCTTGGTCGTCTATCCAGCTTTTAATCGGATCGTCGTTAAGATTGAGTCTCAGCAAACCAGACACAAATCCGCCTGCAAAGGCGATAGGCTGTTGGATCAATTCTTTAACTACGGGGATGAGTTCGTCGAAGAACATTTAAGAATCTCCTTTTGGTACGGGGGCTTCTATTTAAACAATATACAAAAATATATAAAATTGCTGTCGTACAGCTAGCGAGCCGATCGATTTACTGGCCGATCGTCTAAAATGCGGATCGATTTACCATAAGACTCACGCAAAAAATAGTTTGACACGCTATAGATAGCCGTAAGGTGCTTATGGGCGCACCCTACATATAGAATGCGATCGTCAGTCCTATTACCGAACAAATTTTATGTGCCGTTTGCTGGGCTACCTCGGAGAGCCGATTTTACTTGATTCTATTCTGTACAAACCCGAACACTCATTAATCGTGCAGAGTTATCAGCCCCGCGAAATGACTTCTGGCATCTTGAATGCTGACGGTTTTGGCATTGGTTGGTATCATTCCCACCGAGATACCGATCCGTTTACTTACAAAAATACTTTGCCACTTTGGAACGATACCAATTTGCCGCATCTAGGTCGATATGTTGAATCTGGTTGTGTTTTGGGATACGCGCGCAGCGCCACCCCAGGACAAGCTTTAGATTTTAGCAACTGTCAGCCGTTTGGATACCAGGGCCTGCTGTTCGTACACAACGGCTTCATTCAAAATTTTCGCCAAACCCTTTACAGACCGATCCGCAATTTACTCGATGATACTGCCTACAAGTTAATTAACGGCACTACAGATTCCGAGCATATTTTTGGTTTGTTTGTCAATGAATTGACAAATGAATTGACAGCCGAAAATCAAACTTTAGAAATTGCTTTGCGAACTTCGCTACAGACTTTGACAGAGCTAGCAAAATTTCATCAAGTAGAATTTTCAGCTAATATCATTGTCAGCGACGGAAAACAGCTAGTAGCGTCTCACTTTGCTTCGGGAAACACTCCTCCTTCGCTTTATTGGTTGCGGGACGATCTAAATTTCCCAAAATCTGTCATTATTGCTTCTGAACCTTTATTTGCTAGCAACTGGCACGAGTGTCCGGCGCAAAGCATTATCAGTGCGGGAGGAGATGGTGAAGTCCGGATCGATTCAATCTTGTAGAGAGGCAATTTATCGCGATTTACAGCACTGCCGCCGCGGCACTTTCAGGTTATTTTCAGGAGTCGATCGCGATACTTTCTGCCGCCTAGCTCATCCTGATTTTAGTCCGGTCGGCTGGCATTTGGGTCATATTGCTTACACGGAGGATTTGTGGCTGTTGCAGCGATGCGCGGGATGGAAGCCTGTATTTCCAGAGTATCACAAATTGTTCGCTGCTGATATTTTGCCGAAAACAGAACGAGTGTATTTGCCCGCGATCGCAGAAGTAGAATGTTATCTGGATGCGGTGAGAAAAAAGGTGTTAGATTATTTGGAAATAGCGCCGATCGACCGTCAAGAGCGATTGTGGCGGTTTATTATCCAACACGAAAGCCAGCACTGCGAAACTGTGGCTTTTGTACTGCAAATGCAAAATGAAGGAAGAAGGAAGAAGGAAGAAGGAAGAAGGAAGAGGGAAGAGGGAAGAGGGAAGAAGGAAGAAGGAAGATTAATTACCAATTACCAATTACCGATTACCAATTACCGATTACCAATTGCCGAAGAAATTGAAATTCCGGCGGGGGAATTTTATATGGGCAGCGATGCCGTTGATGCTTTGGATAACGAGCGATCGCGCCACTTAACCTATTTGGAAACCTACACGATCGATCGTTATCCGGTGACTTGCGGTCAATACCGCAATTTTATGGATTCAGGTGGCTATCAAAACCTAGATTGGTGGTCGCAAGCAGGCTGGAAATGGCTGCAATCTCATGCGGTCGATCGACCGCTGTATTGGTCGGAAAATCCAGATTTTCACGATCGCCCTGTTTGCGGTGTCAGTTGGTACGAAGCCGAAGCCTACTGCAACTTTGCAGGCAAGCGATTGCCGACAGAATCTGAATGGGAAAAAGCAGCCAGTTGGGATGCTACAACTCAAACTCAGCGCACCTATCCTTGGGGAGAAGAACGACCCAATTCCCTACTGTGCAATTATGGAAATAATATTGCTAATACCTCGCCAGTTGGTGCTTTTCCCCAAGGTGCGAGTGCAGCAGGCTGCTGCGATATGTTGGGTAATGTTTGGGAATGGACTGCTTCGTGGTTTGATGCTTATCCGGGATTTGAAAGCTATCCTTATACGGGATATTCTCAAGTTTATTTCGATCGAGAACACCGAGTTTTAAAAGGAGGCAGTTGGGCGACTCACTCTTGGACGCTGCGATCGAGTTTTCGCAATTGGTATCATCCGGGAGTGCGACAAATTCTTGCAGGTTTTCGCTGTGCTAGATAAGGTCATAAATTTGACTGGAAAAGATCCAATATCGAGATCGCACTGCAATAAAGTTGGTTGCAAGACCGAAGAATATATACAACAAGTATTCGATTGCTACAGTATGACCGATTCCTGCCAACTGAATGGTTGGTTCAACGAACGCAGGTAATTTAAAGCTTTGGACGCGGTAAAAGTTTCCCGATCGCCAAACTACAAATCGCTATCAGTGCCGATCGAGCAAATCTTATACTACCGTCTGGGATGGGGCGAGATTTGATATATTCCATCCAGCCAAGTTGAGGTAACTTAATTCGATTGCTTGCCTTGAATTTTGCCTTTCCCCAGTTGTGGATACACAAAAGAACGCAGTCTGTACTTGTTTTTAAATCTCGGAAAACCCATACTGCGGCGCTTCATGTCCACAACAGCAGTTTCCAGTTTTTTAAGAACTTGTTGTAAGGCTTGAGCGTTGACAGTTTTCAACTCAGGAAACAGTTCTTTGGCACGAGTCAATGCACCAGCCTGTTCGTAATAATTAGGATAAGGTACATCAACGGGTGTGATATATTCGGAAATAATGGAACAAGCATTAACCGCGCACTTGCGAGAGTTGAGCCAATCCTTGCGTTCCCGCAGAGCAAAGTTCCACACTTTACGACACACTGTTAACGTGTGTTCGATTAGTTGAATTTGTTCTTTTGTGGGATTGGCTTTGTACTCATAAGTTAAAGTTAACACGCTTCTCACCACCTCCTATCAGATTATACACAATTTGATAGAAGTATTCCACCAAAAAGATAAACGATGGGTTAAAACCCGTCGGGTCACGTTTCATCCCCTCCTTTAAAGGTAGGGGTTCTCACGTTCCCGTATGATTTTGATAGTTGAAAATTCCGATCGGGGTTAACACCACCATGCCAACAGCAGTACCATCTCAACCAGTCCCCAGACCCACGCCAACCCCCGGCAGCGGAGGCACTAGACCCGGAGGCGGAGGCGGTTCTGGAGGGTCAGGCAATACGATTCGCGGCACCAGCGGTCCAGACTCGCTAACAGGTACAGCAGGCGCGAACTCAATATTTGGTTTGGAAGCCCCCGACACGATTTTCGGCGCGGCTGGAAACGACACAGCTTTCGGTGATGCGGGCGACGATTCGATCCAGGGTGATGCTGGCGATGACTGTCTTTTGGGCGGTGCCGGCAGCGACACGGGATTGGGCAATGCTGGCGACGATACCGTATTTGGCGGGCGGGGTTCTGACTCGCTATCGGGCGGCGAAGGCAATGATGTGTTGTTGGGCGGTCAAGACAGCGACATTCTGTTTGGAGGTGCGGGAAATGATACTTTCTTCGGGGGGTCTGGTGATGACTCTTTGGTGGGTGGTATCGGTGATGACTGTCTTTCGGGCGATCGAGGTAGAGATACTTTAACCGGTGGCGAGGGCAACGATACCTTCGCGATCGGTCGCTTGGCAGACAGTGACTTATTTACAGACTTTACCGATGGAGTCGATCGCATTCGCCTGAATGCTGGACTTACCTTTGGCGAACTCACGATCTCTGCTGGTACGGCCGGGACAGCGCCGAGTACAATAATTCAACTTACCAGCACTAGAGAAACTCTCGCTATTATTTCGGGAGTTGCCTCCAGTGTCATTAGTTCAGCAGACTTTATTTTCTAAGGTTTGTAGTGAGGACTTCAGTCCTTTCATTGGTGCGGACTCAATTCCTCACTACAAACTAATGAATAATTAATAACTGAGTAAGTCTATCTAATTAAACGCAAGATGCCAATTGCTATCTGCGCATTCTTCTTTATTACTTATTTTTTATTCCTTCTTGCTTCTTCCTTCTACTTAATAACTATGGAAGGTTTTCTCAATCTCAACAAACCTGCGGGCATGACTTCCCACGACTGCGTGGGGCGAGTGCGTAAATTGTTAAAAATCAAGCGCGTCGGACACGGGGGAACCCTCGATCCGGCAGTGACTGGCGTACTGCCGATCGCCCTCGGTAAAGCAACTAGATTGCTGCAATTTCTCCAGCCCGGTAAAGCTTATTGCGGCACGATTCGGTTCGGCTTAACTACTGCTACCGATGATTTAGAAGGGGAAATTCTTCACTCTCAACCCGTGCCGGAATTGAAATTAGAAACAGTGCAAGCAGCGCTGCCGGATTTTATGGGCAAAATATCGCAATTTCCCCCCAATTACAGTGCGGTTCAAGTTGGGGGAAAGCGCCTTTACGACTTGGCGCGTCAAGGAAAAACAGTCGAAGTTGCTGCTAGAAATGTCGAAGTGTTTCGGCTGGAAATTTTGGATTGGCGGGCGGGGGATTTTCCTGAATTGGATTTGGCGATCGACTGCGGTCCAGGTACTTATATTCGATCGATCGCCCGCGATTTGGGTGCGATGTTGAATGTTGGGGGAACTTTGGCTGTTTTGACTCGCACTGCAAGCAGTGGTTTTTCGATCGATAAAAGTATCAGTTTTGCAGATTTGGAAATGCAGTTAGCAGCGGGAACTTTTGTCCCGGTTTTGCCGTCAGAGGTTTTGGGACATTTAGGGGCGATCGTCCTGACTCCTGAATATGTCAAACGTTGGTTTCAAGGCCAGCGCCTCCCCATTTCTGAAATTATGCTCGAGCCAAAAATAGAAAAAGATTCTTTATTTTTGCCATCTTCTCCAGCGCAGGTTTATGATGAAAGCGGTAAATTTTTAGGTATCGGTCAAATAGTTAAATCCGATACGGGCAGCATCTTAGCTCCTCAAATCGTGTTTTAACTTTTCAAGGAGTAACAAATGAAAATCGGTATCGTCGGTGCGGGAAATGTTGGTGGAACTCTCGGACGCATTCTAGTTAACAAAGGTCACGAAATAGTCTTTGGTGTCAGAGATCCGCAAAGCGCGAAAGTTGAGGCAACTGTAGAAGTAACAGGCGGTAAAGCGCGAGCTGCCAGCATTCGAGAAGCTGCAGAATATGGGGATGTTTTGATATTAGCTACGCCTTGGAACGGCACGCAAGATGCGATCGCCCAAGCGGGAGATTTGACAGGCAAAATAATTATTGACGCTACCAATCCGATCGAACTTACACCCGCCGGACTGGCTGCCGGATTGACGATCGGACACACTACTTCAGCAGCCGAAGAAATCGCTAAATGGGCAACGGGAGCTAATGTTGTTAAAGCTTTCAACAATATCGGTGCAAGCTGTTTTGAAAACCCCCAGTTTGGCGGGCAAAAAGCAACTGCTTTTATTTGCTCGGACAGTGTTGAAGCTAAAAAAATTGCAGCCGAGATTGCAGAAGAAATTGGATTTGCAGCGATCGATGCGGGTGATTTAAAACAAGCGAGACTGTTGGAACCGGTAGGGATGTTGTGGATTCATTTAGCTTTTAACGGCATGGGACAAGATTTTTCAATTTCTTTAGTTAAACGCTAGAAGGAAGAAGGAAGGCACGACACGGATTAACACGGATACACGGATAAATTATTGAGTGTGTCAGGCACTATAGCCTTTCTTAGGTAGGTGAGGTACAGAACAATGCTCGAAAATGTTAAAATTCAAGGCATCTGTTGTACCTCATGTTGGACCAGAAGCGCTATATACAGAATCAGGAAGAGGGAAGAAGGAAGAGGGAAGAAAAACGACAACTGTCAACCGTTAGTCGATCGACTATCAACTGTCAACTATCAACTGTCAACTATCAACTGTCAACTATCAACTGTCAACTAATGAAAAGATTGGCGATCGCGACGATCCGAGCTTATAAAATAGGAATTTCTCCTTACTTGCCCAATGCTTGTAGGTTTCAGCCGACTTGTTCGCAATACGCGATCGAAGCTATAGAAAGATTTGGAGTAACCCGTGGCAGCTTGATGGCTGCTGGACGGATTTTGCGCTGCAATCCCTTACATCCAGGCGGCTTCGATCCGGTTCCCCCCAAAGACAGTCAAGAAAATTAGTTATTCAAGATACAGGTTAATCGGCGATCGGCAAGCACTAAAAAAATAGAATGTCAGATGCCGGATGCCTTACCCGACTACCTGCGATCGAGTTTTTGCTGCCAAATAATAAAAACATTTCAGTAAAATTACTGTTTCGCCCCAAAGCTCAGAAAATTTAGAATAGTACAAACGGAGTACAGGGGATGCGAGTTGATATGTCATCTAAAACAATCGGCTACAAAATGTTGTCCCATACTCTGGCAGCGCTCAGCCAGAAACAAGCAACGGGAAAACTGATATTAGAGCAAGGAGAGCAACAGTGGCTGCTTTACTTTTATAAGGGTGCTCTAGTCTATGCTACCGGAGGATGGCACAGATCGAAGCGCTGGTATCGGGCGATCGGACAACACTGTCGGAATTTTCAAGTAGATCTCACAGATTTCGAGACAGGCGAAGTGTGGGAATATCAATTGATTCAGCAGGGAATTGCCGACAGCGAAATGAGTTTGGAACAAGCAAAGGCGATCGTACAAAGCAGCGCCTGTGAAGTCTTTTTTTCTCTGATCGGTCAATCGGGTTTGCGCCGGGAATGGTATCCGTCAAAAAACCACATTTCTAAAATTATCCCTTCTTTGCTGCTGTCTTTAACAGATGTAGAGCAAATTTTACACTCTACAGAACAGCTTTGGCAGAAGTGGAAAACAATGGGTTTGTGGCTGGTAGAACCGGAGCAAGCACCGCTGTTAAAATTGTCAACAGATCTGAAAAATCGATACAGTGCGGATTCTTTGTTATCCCTAGCTAACGTATTTAATGGCGAGAATACTCTGTGGGATATAGCTTTTAAGAAAAGACAGTGCATCACAGTGGCAAGTCGAGCTTTGTTGCACTATATGGAACAGGGTTCGGTAAGTTTCCGAACAGTACCGGATTTGCCGTCACCTATCGAACAGTGGCGTTTGGCCGCAGCAATTGCCCAGCCGGCTCGTCCTTTGATTGCTTGTATCGATGACAGTCCGACGGTATGCGAATTTTTAGAACAAATCTTATCGCAAGGTGGGTATCGAGTCATGAAAATTCACGATCCGATGCAGGGAGTTGCATACCTAGCTAAGCACAAGCCATCTTTAATTTTTATGGACGTGCTGATGCCGAGGACAAATGGTTTTACCCTGTGCAATTTTCTGCGGAAAACACCGGCTTTTCGAGAAACTCCGATCGTATTTTTGACAGGTCAAGACAGTATAGTCGATCGCACGCGAGCTAGGTTTATGGGTGGTTCAGATTTTTTATGCAAGCCGCCCAAACCGGAAAAGGTGTTGCAAATAGTTGAGAAGTATCTAAAACATAAAAGCGATCGCAACAGCCTGGAAATTCGCCGCCAAGATGTAGTAAATTCCAGCCGTCTTGCTGTAGCAAATTCTTGATCTAAAATTACGACACAAACATTTTTTGTGGGGCTGTCAGCTTCACAAACAATTTTTTTAAGATGATTTATCAAAAAACTGGGTTGAAAACCCCGTCGTAGAACGACGGCTTTACAAGACTTGACAGGCAGCTTACGATAGAATCCCCGTGTGTTTGCGCGCCCGGAGTGTCAATATGGGTAATCGATCGGACGCAATATCAGTTGCTGGCTCATCCCACAAGTGTTGTACAATAATTGCACAACCGGATTTGAGATTAGTGTATGAGCGATCGATCGCCGCAGGTAAGCGTAGTTATTCCCACCTACAATTGCGCCGCTTACATCAATGAAGCAATAGATAGCGTTTTGAACCAAACCTATACTGACTGCGAAATAATCGTAGTAGACGATGGCTCGAAAGACGATACCAAATTAGTCTTAGAAAAATACGGCGATCGCATCCGTTATATTTGCCAACAAAATCAAGGAGTTTCTATTGCTAGAAATCGCGGTATCGAATTAGCGCGGGGAGAATTTGTTGCCTTTCTCGATGCCGACGACTTCTTTTTTTCGGACAAAATAGCAGCACAGATGGCTGTATTTGCAGCCCAACCAAATTTAGGAATCGTACACAGCGGCTGGCGTTTAGTTAACAGTCAAGGCGAACCGATCCGCGATGTCAAACCCTGGTTAAATATCCCTAAATTAGATTTAGAAATGTGGCTGCGTTGGAAACCGGTATTACCCAGTGCGATGGTATTTCGCCGCAGTTGGTTGCAGCGTGCGGGCGGTTTTGACCCCCGATTTCCCCCTGCGGAAGATACAGATTTAGCGCTGCGTTTAGCTTTGATGGGATGCGAGATGGCATGGCTGCCCCAAGTAACAGTCGGCTACCGGCAACACGAACAAAGTGCCATGCACAAAGGTTTACCGCAGGCAAATTCCTTAGCAGCAGTTATCGACAATTTCTTTGCCAAACCTGAATTGCCCGATCGCATCCGTTTGTTGGAAAGGCAAATCAAGTACAGCACTTTTGTTTGGATTGCGTGGTATTTGCACCGCACCGGACACCATGTGGAAATGGCACAGTTTTTGCAGCGTTCTTGGAATTTTACGCCTTATTTACCTGTGGAAACAGTAATTAATTGGGCAGATTGTTTTGC
>JBOFTL010001331.1:0-6436 GCA_051652045.1 Microcoleus sp.
CGCGCTGCGGGTGCTGCTCTATGGGTCGCCGGATGTCATCTGGCACGATGTCTAATAATTTGTTGAGGTCGTCTGTAATCTGCATTCGCCTCGAAATCGGTGACGTTTAAGAAGGAAGAAGGAAGAGGGAAGAAGGAAGAAGTAAGAAGGAAGAGGTAAGAAGGAAGAAGGAAAGATTGGTTAATTACCAATTACCAGTTACCAATTACCAATTACCAATTACCAATTACCAATTACCAATTTTCTTTGAGCTGGGAAACTAGAGAACCAGCAGAACTCACAGCCTCCCAGAGAAGTTCTGGTACGGCTTCGAGCTGAGTCAGCCGAGGTGTTTCCATCCGGGCTACTGTCTCGCCTGCAGGAACTGCCTTAGCTATGTCTGTTTGCATTGTTTCTAATTGTTCCAAAATTGGCGACAGCAAAACGCGAGCGTAACTACCGTAAGCTACGCCTGCGATGTAAGGGAGTCTGGGAACGGATACATATTTCCCAATCTCTTTCATCATTCCGGATTCCTTGAGCTTGCTTGCAGTGCGATCGTTCGTGCCGCCTGCAAGCTGCACGTATCCCGGTAACTCGGCCGCCAAAACTTTTTGACCGAGTTTGATGGCCGCTCTAGTGGCTCCCGTTCCGATATCTCCGCTCATCGGCCTACCGTCGGTTTGCCAAATCAGGGGACAGGGGAGGGGAGAAATTATTTGGTAGAGTGTTCGCAGATAGTCAATCAAAGCATCTCCGTCGGGGCAACTAATGGCAATTATCTTGAGCCGATCGACCCAGGGAGCTATACTCGACCAAAGTCGCGCAAAATCCGTCTCTCTGCCTACTTGAGTGTGAATTTCTACTGCATCGACACCGGATTGCAAGATTAAAGGCGCGATCGCGGCGGGAGCTGATACGTAGGAACGAGTGTAAATTAGTTGGCTCGGACAAACCGGCAGACACCGACCGCAGCCGTAGCACCGCTGGTCTATCACCCCCGAGAAATCTCCGCCGGCACCCTGAAAAACAATTGCTTCTGCCGGACAAATTTTTTCGCACGGTCGCCAGCAGTCCGCCGGACAATGAGCTGGGTTAAATTCGGCCTTGCGAAAATGCGGATCTTCCCCATCATTCAAACTCACCATCAGCCAGGGCAAACCTTTACCGCCAAACTTGCGGTGTCGGCCGCTCGCTTGCAATTTGTCAGCCACCTGTAGAGCTTCTTTTGCTGCTGCGATCGCGGCCGGGTCTGCGGCCACATCAATGCAGTCAGCGCCTGCTAAGGTATAAGCCAAGGTCAAATTCCGAATTGCAGGCAGGTCTTGAAAGCTGGCTCCGCAGATCAGCTTGAACCAACGGCCCTGTTCTAATGAGTTTTGGGGATGATAGTGTTTGCTCACTCTTATATGCTAATTGGTTCAGCCAAAAATTACGAGGTAAGAATTTCTAATAAGTTTTCCCACTCGGAGGGATGCAAAGATCGCGACGCTACTGATAGGAGTCGGTCTTGGTGTTAGCCCTATATGTAGAGTAGCGATCGTAACTTTTGTGGCAATTTAAATTTTTTGACAGTCCCTATCAAAGGCTCACTTTTTTGTTTTTGGTTGAGGTTTTAATTACAGGCAGACTCATAATACTATCACTTGTCAGAGGTGCGTGCAAGAGCCTAAATCCAATTGTGATTTTTGTAACATCGTTCCCAACAATTTTAATATTGCCAATTCAAACTGGTATCAATCTTCAGTTAGGCGAAGTCGGCGACGGTTCTGGGTTAGGCAGGGCTAGTGGGATCTTTCCTCTCATTAATGGGGGGCTACGTTACAGTTCTCAATTATCAGACTTTTTTTTAGACTCGCTTTCGGGCATTGAAGTCGTTATCGGTTCTAACGGAGACGACACCTTGTAGTAACCTCATCGGAATTCTGAAAGGAGTTCCGATATCCATCACAGCTAGTGATTTGATTACTGGGTGATTGGACTATTTGCATCTATAGCAATCCTCAATGAGTCATAAACAGGACTTACGCACCAGCTCTATATGTAGGGTGCGCAGTGCGCACCTTACCGCTAGATAGGAATTACGCATCACTCAAAGAAACCTAGTTTTTTACCTCAGTTAAAAATTCAAATCCTGTATTTCCAAAAAATCCGGTTTCTGCGTTCTGGAATCCCAAAAATACTGCCACCAGAACAGCACAAAAATACAGCAAATTAATAGGACTAAAGTCCTTACTACGAACCTTACTAATATAGAGACGCGATCGCCCGCGTCTCTATATTAGTAAATATTGAAATTCAACATCAAAGTTCGATCGAAACTTTGACTACATTCGGAACTGTTCGACTTCAGGAGTATAGCCGATCGGCAAAACGTAATCGAGATTTTCGTGCGGACGAGCAATGATATGATACGACAGCAATTTTCCGCCATCGACCTTTTTAACTGATTCAATTCCGGCAGCAACGGCTGCTTGCACTTCAGAAATATCTCCTCGAACTATAACTGTCCAGTAGGCACGGGTTATTTTTTCATAGCGAACTAAAGTAACTCGGGCTGCTTTCACCATTGAGTCTGCAACTTCCACGGCCGATGGAAGCCCCAAGACTTCAACCATTCCAACTGCAACACCCATTGCACTATTCTCCTAACTTTCACGTGATATGCGCTCATTGTAGGTGAAATCGCTACTCATTTATAGAAGAAGGCAGAAGTAGGTGTGAGCTGTGAGGTAGTAGGTGTGAGGTGTGAGAAAAGACCTGAAACTCATAGCCTACAACCTATAACCTAAGTAGGTAGACGCAAATAAACCGAGCTGCTCCACAAAGTATGAAGCCGATAAAAATCTTACGGTTGCTTCGCTTCACTACGTTACGCTCGCAATGACACAGCTATGAATTTTCGCACCGACTTACTTACGATGAGTCAGTCCCATCTAAAATCTAAAATCTAAAATCTAAAATCTAAAATCGTCAAAACTCGTCTAGCAGCCACTCCGAAGCTCTTTCGCCCAAATCTAAAGGGACGCTAACGGCTTTGCCCAAACGGGGACGTTCGCGAGTCGCTGCGATGTACTCCCTCACCTGTTGTTCGCTGCCCCAGCCGTTGAGGTAGTTGGCCACCGCGTCCAAATGCTCGAAATAATCAGCCTCCGTCATCGGAAAAGATACTTGCTCTAAATATCTCCACATCACCAGCACAAAAACCTTGCCTCGCGTCCGCCGCAATCTGATATCGTAAGATTTTCCCCATTTTTCCAGCAAGAGCTGGTGTAAATCCCTGCCGGTCATAGTCGCTCCTTAGTTAATTCGTTAAACAATAAAAGAGAAAGTTCAAAAAATGTAATAATACTCTAATCAAGGCTGGAAGGTGCATTATTCAAGGGAATTTTCGCAGCCTAAGTCTTCGCGGTGCCGGAGGGGCGCGATTTTTCACTCGATCGGCACGCAACAGATTCACAGCTACAGCTAACAAACACACGTAACTTAACAGCGTAAAGGCAGGTCATGGCTCAATCTTCTGCTGGAAATCAAGATGTCCCCGATATGGGACGCCGCCAATTTATGAATTTGCTGACGTTCGGTACTGTCACGGGCGTGGCACTGGGCGCACTGTATCCTGTGGTTCAGTATTTTGTGCCTCCATCGAGCGGCAGTGCTGGCGGTGGGGTAACTGCTAAGGATGCTTTGGGTAATGACATCACAGTCAGCAACTACTTGGCTTCACACCCTGCGGGCGATCGCAGCCTCGCTCAAGGTCTTAAAGGCGACCCCACTTATATTGTGGTGGAAAAAGACCAAACTATTGCTAACTACGGCATCAACGCAGTTTGCACTCACTTGGGCTGCGTCGTACCTTGGAATGCTAGCGAAAACAAGTTCATCTGTCCCTGTCACGGTTCTCAATACAATAATGAGGGCAAAGTGGTGCGCGGCCCGGCACCTTTGTCTCTGGCACTGGCCCACGCCACTGTGGAAGATGACAAACTGACTTTTACTCCTTGGAAAGAAACAGATTTCCGCACCGGCGAAGAGCCTTGGTGGTCTTAAATATTTTGGATTTGAGATTTTAGATTTTAGATTGCCAGCAAGCAATGAAAACTCAAGATAATTGCAGTTCTAAAGCAGTCTAATTATTTAAAGTCCGCGCATCCAAAATTAAAAATCCAAAATTCACGCATTGATTAGACCTTTGAGATTGAATACTCTGATGCCACAAATTAACTTATCTGCGATGTTTCGCCGCAGTGCCAAGGCAATAGCCAAAACTGCCTTAGTTGCGATCGCAGCAGCAACTTTTTTCATTTCCAGCGATCTCGCACTACCGCAAGCAGCATTTGCCTATCCTTTTTGGGCTCAGCAAACAGCACCCGCTACTCCCCGCGAAGCAACTGGCAAGATTGTTTGCGCTAACTGCCACTTGGGCGCAAAACCTACTGAAGTTGAAGTACCGCAATCTGTTTTGCCCGACACGGTTTTTGAAGCTGTGGTTAAGGTTCCCTACGATGCTAGCGCTCAACAAGTTGTCGGCGACGGCAGCAAAGGCGGTTTGAATGTGGGTGCTGTCGTGATGTTGCCCGAAGGTTTCAAGATTGCTCCCGAGGACAGAATTCCTGAAGAAATGAAGGAAAAAGTCGGCGATCTTTATTTCCAACCCTACAGTGAAACCCAAGAAAATATTGTTTTAGTGGGACCTGTTCCGGGAGATCGGCACAAAGAATTGGTATTCCCAATTTTGTCGCCGAATCCGGCAACTGACAAGTCGGTTCACTTCGGCAAATACCTAATTTATGTAGGTGGCAACCGCGGTCGCGGTCAGGTTTATCCTACTGGCGAGAAGACTAACAATACGATTTATAATGCTTCTGCTGCGGGTACGATTTCTAAGGTTGCTCCGCAAGAAGGTGGCGGTTACGAAGTTACTATTCAACCGGCAGAAGGTGCAGCGGTTGTGGAAACGATTCCTGCCGGCCCGGAACTGGTTGTTTCTGAAGGAGAAACCGTGGCAGTCGGTGCTGCTTTGACTAATAACCCGAATGTGGGCGGTTTCGGTCAAAAAGATGTGGAAATCGTGCTGCAAAGTGCCAATCGAGTTACGGGATTAATGGCTTTCATTGCTTTGACTATGTTGGCTCAAATCTTGCTGGTTCTGAAGAAGAAACAAGTCGAAAAAGTTCAAGCTGCTGAAATGAATTTCTAAGCTGGATTCGATCGCTTTTTCAATTAGAAGCTCTTGGAAGCAAGGGCTTCTTTTTTTATAACAATTGGTAATTGGTAATTGGCAATTTTAAATACGTAGGTTGGGTTGAAGAATGAACCCTCCGTTTCACTTCGCCCAACTCAATTTTTATAGCTATCAGGACGATCGCACTGAAATTATAACAACCAGCTTGCTTAATGTCCCCCTAACTTGGTATTCTCAAAAAAATTATCAGCTATGCGGGAAATAACAAGTGACAATTGAAGAAAAAACTATTCAAGTAGGAAATCTGCAATGGTTTTATGGAGAAGACAATCCGGTTAACGAAACTGATAAGCCTCCGGTACTGCTGCTGCACGGTTTGCCTTCCCAGAGTTTTACTTGGACTGCGATAATGCCGGATTTGGCGGCGCAGGGGTTTCGATCGATCGCGCCGGATTGGATCGGTTTCGGGCGATCGGCAAAACCTGACAAGCGCGATTTTGCTTATACGCCGGATGCTTTTATTGAAGCTTTTTCTGCATTCATTCAAGCTTTAGAAATCGATCGATTTTATCTCGTAGTTCAAGGCTTTTTAGCTTCCACCGGAATTCAATATGCTTTGCGAAATCCAGATAAGATAGAACGTTTAGCTGTGATTAACACGCCGATTTCGAGTGATGCAAAATTACCGTGGAAAATGCAGCAGTTGGGATTGCCTTTTATTGGCGACATGATGACTCAAGACCCTCTGTTAATCGATCGCACCCTGGAAGGAGGCAGCAAGTATCCGATATCAGATGGAGATTTAGATGTTTATCGGCGACCGTTTTTAAAGAGTTCTGATGCGGGTCGATCGCTCATGAATTCGATTCGCAATCTTCAACTGTCGCAAGCGATGATAGAAATAGAATCCGGCTGGAAAAATTGGACTCAACCAACTTCATTTGTGTGGGGTGTTACCGATCCTTGGCTGAGTGTTGAACCAGTGGAAAAATTAGCCGCTTCCTTGCAAAAAGCAGAGTTAGTCAAACTTGAAGAAGCTGGGCATTATCCTCAAGAACATTGGTCGGAAAAAGTTGGTGGGGTTCTGGTAACTTTTCTGCGCCGACAGGAGGTAAAATAATCTTTTGTACCTAACTTTCGTTGCTGGGCGATCGAGGCTCTTCCTCTAGATATGCGTTCCCAGGCAACACCTGGGAACGAGTAACAACTTGAGGGCGGTGCTGTGCGGATTACCCGCAGCGAGAAATCTAAAGTCTAAAACCTCAAATCGAT
>JBOFTL010001332.1:0-2147 GCA_051652045.1 Microcoleus sp.
AGTTGAATCAACGAAACCTGGCTGTTTTGAGTTTCCAATAAATGATAAAAAGCTTCATCTAACTGCCGTTTGTGCTTGCTTTCTTGCAAGTTTTTAGCGACAGCCAATCCAATAAATCCACCCAAACTAATTACCAATAAAAACTGTAAAATTGCCATACTATTAATGATATATCTAACGTTGAGATAGAAACCGGGTTTTTAAGCAAATATCGAGGGCTATTAGACATCATCCAGGCGAATTTTTGTGAGAGCAAGGTTTAAATTCCCATTTAAAAAGCCTCACTGTCAATTTTCAATTGTCAACTGTCAACTGTATCTTAAAAACCTCGCTGTCAACTTTCAATTGTCAACTGTCAATTATTTAACGAATTTGCTAGCTGCAACGAAGTATTTTAGCCCAAAAACCCGGTTTCTAACCGATCGCGCATCAGTATTAATTAAGCGGCTTGAGGTTGCACCAAATTTTCTGCTCCCTTAATTACCTTAGCAGATACAATCTTATCTCCCTGCTTCAGTTTCTCCAAAACCTCTTTACCCTCAGTCACATAACCAAAAACAGTATAGCGACCGTCGAGCAAATTCAAACCGGCCGGTGTCAATTCCGGTTCAAACAAGAAAAAGAAAAACTGAGAAGAAGCGCTATCCGGTTCAGCTTCCGCCCTAGCCATTGCCACAGCACCGAAAGCCGAAAAAGGCAACACTGGCAAATCGCGGTAGCGTCCCGCATCTTCTAGAGTAATGCTGTAGGTAGGTTCTTTGTCGCCTCTGACGAGTACCTCCAAAGGTACATTCCGGTATTTGCCAGTACCGGGATCGATAAAACCCACTTCCGGGCCAGCAGGATCTCCCGTTTGCAGCACGTAGGATTCCTCAGATCGAATAAACGGCAAACCGTCATAAAAACCTCGATCGACCAAATCCACAAAATTACCGGCCGTAACTGGTGCACTGTAACCGTCAACCACTAGAGTAATTTGCCCTTTTTCGGTTTCTACCGATACAGTAGCCCGACCTTTCAATTGAGGCAGATTAGCATACTTGGAAGGTACTGCAAAGGGAAACTCAGTTACCATCAACTCTTCGAGTTCGCCCACCTGTGCGAGTACCTTGGCTTTTAATTCAATGACTTGTTCCCTGTTTTTAGCTGCAACAGCATTGTCCATTTGAGAAACGCCTTCCTTGACTTTTGCCAGTACCGCTTCAGCTTCCTGCTGCCCGGCTTCGGGAATACTCTTTAAAATCTCAGACTCGCGGAGGTTGAGAATTCTCGAAGCTTTGCTCACATCGCTGCTAATCGGCCCCCAACGTTTCGATCGAATGTGGTTGCCAATATCCTCAATACTGCCTTGCAATTCGCGCACGGTTTGATTGTCAATGGGTAAAGCGTAACGCAGCAGCGCGTTACCGTCCGTAATCGCATTGCCGGCAGGCATACTGCTGGGGCGCTTAGCAGCCCAAGCAACCGAACTGAAATTGAGTCCGAGAGCAAACAGCAAGAATGCCAAGGCAGCAGTTTTGACCCAGCCCTTGCAGGTGTCGATCGAAAAATTAAACCAATGCAACATAACTTTAACTTTTATTGACTTTTCTATCTTCCCACAGCGGCTACGCAATAGTTACTCAAAGCTCCAAGACGTATACTCTCATCCAGTAACGCTCGGCATCGTTGTGAAATTTATTTAGAGTTTCTCACCCTTGAAACGGTAAAATAAAATGCCAATTGTTTTTTGATGCCGCCAGCCAGACTGCGGCGTGAAGCTAACTGTACTTGCCCCGCGCCCTTTGGCGGCGGGATTGCCCGCAATATTTATATGATATCCAGTAACGACTTTCGACCAGGTGTTTCAATTGAATGGAATAACGGCGTGTGGCGCGTAGTTGAATTCCTCCATGTCAAACCAGGAAAAGGTTCGGCTTTTGTGCGCACAAAATTAAAAAACGTGCAAACCGGAAATGTAGTAGAGCAAACCTTCCGGGCTGGGGAGACATTGCCTCAAGCCAACCTAGAAAAGAGCGTCATGCAGCATACCTATAAAGAGGGCGATCGGTTCGTCTTTATGGATATGGAAACTTACGAGGAAAGCAGCCTCAGTGCCAACCAAATAGGCGATCGGGTAAAATACCTCACCGAAGGGATGGAGGTCA
>JBOFTL010001333.1:0-5713 GCA_051652045.1 Microcoleus sp.
ACATTGAGTAACCCTGCTTTTGCTTCTTCTCGATTTGAGGTAGATTGCACCGCGTGTTTGACTGCTGCTGCGTCGCCTTTTTGAATTTCAGTATCGAAGAATCCGGCGTAGAGTTTTTCGGCTTTTTTTACATCGTCACTAGAGCCTTGATACAAGAAGGGCGACATTAAATTATTGTAGCTGTTTTGCAGAGCTCTAGCCGCTGCGTCTGACAAACCCAAATAATTTTTGTACAGCCCGTAAATGTGGTTATTTTCACCCACCGTGCTCAAGTAGCGGTAGGGTGATAAGTAAGCGTTAACTAAGCCCGATCGAATTTTATCGGACTTTGCTAACAAGCTTTGACGCACTGTCTCATTTGCTGCTGGAGTTGCCAGCATTTTCAACGCTTGAACTTGCGGCTGCTGCTGCAAAATTGCAAACACAGCCAACCAAGTTGCAATTACTCCCACGCTACCGAATATCGCTGCATTTTTTCCGTATTGGGAACTAAAACTGCGCAGAATTTTGCGCCCCGACTGAATGTACAGAAAGCCGAAAAGCGAAGGCATTGCCACAAACAAACTGCAAGAAAAACCGAACAGCACTAAGGATAGGACCAGCCACCAAGCTACGGTCAAAAATTGCCCGTATTTTAAGATGTCCCAAATCGGCTGCACCCACGCAAAAGATAAGAATCCCACAACTGTATATAGCGCTACGGGTACGGCGTAAAACAGCAGCAATGCTGCCGTCCAAACTCCTACCAATAGCATCAAACTGTGGCATCCTAACTGCAACCAAGCTTGTTGCTTTTCTCCGATTAATTGTTTGACAAAAGGCTGAGTATTGCTAGCATTTTGAGAATTTGATTTAGGTCGATCGAGTTCTGTTGTTCCCAAATAGCCGTACAGCATTTCGACTAAAAATGCCGCAATGCACAAAACTATTGTACCGACAACTAATGAACTAGCACCAGTCAGTTCGCGCAGCACGAACAGGCGGAGCAAGCAGAGCAAAAACAGCGGTGCTTCAACGCCATAAAACAGCCGCATTAACTGTAAGGGCTGCCTTCTAAAATATCTCGCTGCGAGTAGCGTACAAACCGTTGGCACTCCGATTAAAGCTACCGCAGTTATCAAGAATTCCCCCGGAACAATGCCATCAATTGTTGCCTGAATTAGCGGCACTGCGATGAACGGCAAGATTCCCAAATAAACAACTGACAAAAATGTCAGATTCCACAGCCAAAAAATGATTTGAAAGATGACATCAAATACCTGTTTGACTTTCATTATTAGCTCCTATTAAGCTTTGTTTGACGGTCGCATAGACGCTGGCAGTAAAGTCTTTTACCTCATGACTTTCTGAATTTACGGGACTGTCGAACAGAATTGAAACTAGCACCCAAGTTCGATTTTTGTGAGTGAGATCGCTGCCGATGCGCGACAAAAAGTTATCGGTTGTTTGTTGGGAAGATTGCAGCCAGTAGGTGGCCGATAGTTGGTTGTCTTGCAGAGACAGCCAGCGGGCAGTTACGTCAGGAGTAAGCTGTTTTCTGGTGATGCTATTTACGGGAATGCCGCTAGCTGCAAAACAGAGTTCCGGTGCGTGGTAACTCTGCCAAGATGTGCTTGCCACTGTCAGCAGGGAACCGCGTAAATTCCCGGAGACAAATCTCTTTTTTTCTATTTGAGAATCTGGGTAATTGCCGAAGAATTTTTGTTCGCCTGAATTCAGCGGGATTGATTCAGAAATTATTTGGTTGGGAAATTGCAAGGTGGCGATCGCGGCTTGTTCGCTGCTTGCATGATAAACTTGAGAAATTGCTGCTAAAATTACCACGGCCGCCACAAGTCCGGGTTTTGCCCAAGGCCGATTTTTGAAGATTTCGGCATCGTGCTGGTAATTGAAGTATATTTTTTTGGTTCCGGTAACTTGCGGAATTTTTTGCAGCAGCAACCAGCTCATAAAACAAGCAGTAACTAAACCTATAATTCCTAAAGGTACGTGTAGGATTTGAGCGTAAGTTGGTTGCTGCCAAACATCAGCTACTAACACTAATACGAGAACTCGCAAAGCGTTAGCTGCTACTAACATCAAGAAGTTAGCGGTGCACAGTGCGAGCCATTTTAAACCGACTTGGCGCTTTTCCAACCAAGTAGCAGCCAGCAAAAAAAGCGTTCCTACCAAGAGAGTTTTAATGCCACTGCAAGGCACGTCAACGTGAGCGATGCCGTTTTCCAAAACGATGATATCGTAGGAAGAAATCGCCCCAATTTGCCAGAATGCAAGCATCTGTTCTACTACTCGAGCAGTCAGCACCCGCGCCGGCAAACCCAATCCGCTATTTAACTGACTGCTGAAGGGTAAAATACAAGCCAGCAAGCCAGCTATTGGCAAGTTTTTGCGCCACAAAACAGGTTCTACAAACAAGCCGTACAGCCCGTAAGTTCCGAGGATAAAAAACAAGACACTCAGTTGTCTGATATCGATTATCCACTGCAGGGCGATCGAACAAATACCCGCACCGAACATTAACAGTAGCGGGTAGCGCCGCAAAACTAAATTCGGCGAAAATGCGGGCGGGCGATCGAAATTTAAGAGCGATCGACCCACCAGTGCTAAAATTAAAACACCGATTACTATCTTGTAGAGTGTCGGTATTTCGATCGATAAGGAGAACAGCCATTTTACTGCTGAGATATTTGCTAAACCCCAGGCGATCGCGAGCAATAAAATAGTTAACCAAACCGAATTCACTGCTGGATATCGACTGCTAGATTCAGAAATGCCAGCATTAGGAATGCCGGCACCAGAAATATTGGTGCGCTGCATGATATCGCTAGATCTTCACGTTGGTCACATCTTAGCTCAGCAAAATTGCTAATGCCTAGACCGCATATTTAAAGTTTTGGTCAAGATTCTATTTTCTGTAGATAAGTTGATAGTTGACAGTTGATAGTTGAGAGTTGACCTGGGACAATTGATATTGTGTCCTATGAGAGTCGCTCGTCGATCGTCGAGCGGTGTAAGGGTGAAGCATTCTGGCGATTAATAAGTGGCCATAAATTTCAGGGTTTATATCCAAATGCTGCGCCCCAAGCCCGCCCATCAGTCGTATATACTGGTAGGAGTGAAGCATTCGGGCAATAAGATATGCGATCGATTTGGGGATTAATATCCGAATGCTTCACCCTGGTGTGCCTGAGATTGACACAATGCGATCGACACAACCGCATATGATATAATTACTAATTACCCATTACCAACAGCACGATACTGAAGACACGGATAGGTATTTTTTGTAATTCTCTACCAATTACCAATTACCAATTCCCGACCAGTCCTCACCTAACTGAAAAAGGATATATAATATTTTTAGCGGAGGTAAATATGAAAGAAAAAAGCGAAGGATATAAAATTGTTAGCGACAACCGACAAGCGCGCCACCTTTATGAAATTTTAGAAACATATCAGGTGGGTATCGAACTCAAGGGGACGGAAGTCAAATCTATTCGGGAAGGCAAAGCCAATTTGCGGGACGGCTATGCTTTAGTTCGGAATGGCGAATTGTGGTTGATTAACGTTCACATTTCGCCTTGGGGAACGGCAAGCGCCTATTTCAATCATGACGCGCGACGCACCCGCAAATTGCTGATGCACAAACAGGAAATTCGCAAGTTAATCGGCAAAGTTGAGGAAAAAGGTTTGACTTTAGTTCCGTTAAAAATGTATTTGAAAAACGGCTGGGTAAAACTCGATATCGGTTTGGGTAAAGGTAAAAAACTTTACGACAAGCGTGAAGATATCAAGAAACGCGACGACAAACGGGATATGGAACGGGCGATGAAGCAATATTAGACAGTTGAGAGTTGAGAGTTGAGAGTTGAGAGTTGAGAGTTAATAGTTGAGAGTTAATAGTTGGTAGGGGCGGTGCCCCCCGTGCCCGCCCTCTTAGTTGAGAGTTGAGAGTTAATAGTTGAGAGTTGAGAGTGAACTCGTGTTCTTGAGATCGACATTACGCTCGATCGCACTGACACGATGCGAAAGTTTCCCTACGCCCAAGCAGTCTCATGTCCTACAGCCAATTTGAAACTTTAGAACAGGCGATCGACTCTTTTAGCTTAACAGTAATTGAAGCATCTTTTTTCCCAGAATTAGCACCGATCGCCCCATCAGATATATTAACAATATTTTTGCAGCGCAGTCTCCCGATTGTTTCCGCAGCCAGCGAAAAAGCTCGAGTTGATTTGAGTTGATTGGAGTCCATCTCAAATACGAGTTTCATACCTCCCTTCTCAAAGCTCAAATTTAAAATTCCAGTTTTTCCGGATCGATCGAGTCCTGTGGTGAAGTATCGATTTATGGCTGAACACCTGCGCGATACCAATTTTTATGAGGTTGCAGAGAATCCGATACCCCCTTGGGCGTCTTTTCTAATTCTTAGAACCCCCCAACTCCCCTTTCTCAGGAACAAAAGTCTCAAAGCGGGTCTTTTTAAGGGGGATGCGAGGAGGACTGAAATACGTGCAACTTCAATATTAAATTGGTATGACGTACCAGCACAACCACAGGCTTTGTCTTTGGTAGATCTGCAAAATTTTTATGAATAATCGGCTCGACTTTGAGTCATGTCGCAAAAATTCAGATGTAATTTTACATTCAATTGCATCTCTCAAATGAAATAATGCCAGACTTTCAAGTTAAACCATGCTAAAAACGACACCATTAGCTAATTTTTTCAATGCCATAAAACAGCCCGATCGAGAAGTCATCAAACAGCCGGCTAAAAAAGAGCACCACTCTAAATGGCCTGCTTTGCTCCTGATGCTAGCAGTAGGGTTTGGCGGCTGGCAACTTGGATTGCCCAAAATTGCATCATTATTTAACAATCTGGGGTTTGAGAACCACAAAGCCAATCGATTAGCCGAGACTCATCGATCGTACCAGTTAGCGCTTACCCTAGATCCCGAAAACCGCACAGCTCTTTATAATTTGGCATGGCTGTGCGAAGAAGTCCAAGATTTGGAATGCGCCCGAGGCAAATACCTGCAAGCTGCTAAACTAGGTATGCCTGCTGCTTACAGCAACCTGGCTAGATTGCATATTATTCAGCATAAAAACTATCCGGCGGCGGTACACCTGCTCGGACAAGGTTTGAAATTAGCTAAGGACGATCGAGTCAAATATTCTTTGCTCAAAAACTTGGGTTGGGCCCGTCTGGAGCAGGGCAGGTATTCCGAAGCCTTGCAAAATCTCAACGCAGCGATTCAGCTCGATCGCGACAGAGTAGCAGGTTACTGCTTAAAAGCGCAAGTCTTGGACAAGATGAAAAAGACAAAAGACGCGCAATCGCAGTGGAAAATTTGTCTAAAGAATGCGGATTCTCAAGATTTCGATGAGGATATATGGATAGGAATGGCACGTCAACGCTTAAAACAGGAAACCACTAAAAAATGAAACGTACAATTTTGATTTCATCCACCATACTAGCGACACTAACGGTACTGGGGCTAAGTCAAGCCTCCAAATCGCTAGCTGCTCCTACTGCTGTGGGGCCAACAGTTAATAGTGAAGTTGAAGAGCCGTTTTCAGGGAATTTCTCAATGCGCCAGTGCAGGGATACCAACGGTGGACGGTATGCGTGTCCGAGATTCGTCCTCCCTCAAGACGCTCCAGACTCGGATGCAGCGACAAGCGCTCCCAAATCTTAGCAGACAAAAACTTTAGC
>JBOFTL010001334.1:0-4737 GCA_051652045.1 Microcoleus sp.
ATTTGAGATTGCTGTATTTTATCGCTTTGCTGAATTATTTTCCCACTTCCAAACACAGCTAGAAATCAGATTAGTACAGACATGAGCGATAATTGGCACTAACAAATTGCCAGTATCTAAAACACTGTAACCTAACAGCAATCCCACCGCCGTCGCCCACACAGCATAGGGCCACTGCTGCATTCCCCCCAAGTGCAAAATACCGAAGCACAAACTCGAGATAATTAAACCAGTAATATTTAATCCCAAAGCCGAAAGCATTACGCCTCGAAATAGCAATTCTTCACTAAGTCCCGGTAGCAATCCCAGCCAAATTAAATCCGGCCAAAATAGAGGTTTGAGCACTACTTCCAAATAAACATCAGCACTGCGGCGATAGCCGGGCCACAGGCGATAAACGATCGTACTGCCGGCAGTAATTGCCAGTCCCATCGCGCATCCTTTGAGCAAGTCATTTCCGAGCCATTTAACAGGCAAAAGCGATACCGAGCCGAATTGCAACCACAGTTTAGCGATTACCAACAATATAATTGCTGTCACGCCCATTGCTACTAAAACTTGGGTGCGTGTCAGGGGTTCAATTTCGGGATTTTCGGGAAGTTGTTCTGCCACTTAATCGATTTTAGATTTTAGATTTTAGATTTCTTTAATTCATTCCGACAAATATCGCAGGGGAGAGATATTTGCACTTAAGGAAGCAGGACTGATGCCGGCTTTGAGAGCAACTAACATTCCGATCGCCTCTAAATATGAGTTTACCTGCAAAGCTGCGATTCCGAGTTTTTCTGGTGGAGCTTGCATTTGGGTTTTATTGTCTTTCACGGCAATGATTTGTACGGACGTTAGCGCAGCCCTCGAAGACGATCGCCCGCTCAAATTCAGGATAGCACTGCTGCCGCACGCTGTCGCTGGAATCACAACAACATCTACTCGATCGGCGGTAATCGGTAATTGGTAATTGGTAATTGGTAATTGACTGTACTTTCTATCTCGATCTGCGTCTCTGTATGTGTTTGGCAGCGCAACTAACTGCGGGGATTTACTGAGTCCCGCCAGTACGCAAGGTAAAAAAGTATACCCGATTTCTTCGGCAGCCGATCGGGGGGAGATGTGCGGATCGAGGGGCAGCGGTAACAAAGCCGGGGCGTGGGCGCAGGGGATCTGAAATGTCCTAACAATTAAGTGGCTGATAACTGCTTCGGCACCGGCGAGGGGATCGACTCCTTTACCGCGGCGGTAGTTTTCCAAAGCGAGGCTGGCTGCATCGTCGGGAAATCTGGCGACAACTGCGATCGCCTTTACCTTTGCTTGGGTAATTAATTTTTCAGCAGCCCGCAACAAGCTATCGGGATGAGCGATCGTCCCCCAAGATGCCCCGGATTCTGACATTCGCAATTCTACTTCCAAGGGGCGATCGGTTAAAACACAATCAGTTATCTCCAAACCTAATGTAGCTCTCGCCGCATCGGCAGCTTGCAGTTGGCGCAGTTGCAAATCCGGTTCGATGCCTGCATCAAGAATTAATCCGATGCGGTTTTGATGTACGGGCTGCAAGCCCCAGCATCCCGATGCAAATTTGTCAAGTGCGTAACCTTCAACGTAGAGAGCGTTAGGTATCGGCCAATAAAGTTGAGCGCCGTTGAGGACGTTAGGGTGAGTGATGAGAGTGTCAGCAACTTGGGCGATCGCCCTGGCAACCGGCAGCGCATCTCCCGCACAGCCCCCGATCGAGGCTCCAATGCCTGTAGGGACGATTAAAACAACTGTCAAAGGGCGCAGGTTCACGCTGTTGCTGGGGATGCCTCTGCTGTCGGGACTTCTACGAGTACGTAGCCTTCTACCAGGGCTTTTTGGCGATCGACATCCACATCTGTTACTGCCCAACGCAGGGGTTCCCCGTGTTTTTGCAGTTCAGTTTCAATAGCTGAGTGCAGTTCGTCAGTCGTATCCTGGAGGTCAACTTCTGCGGAAATGAAATGAGTAGTCATAAGAGGAGGCATAATGGTTTTACCGCGATCGGTATTTCTGTCAATTTTAGTCTATTTTCAAGACTTACCGAACTGGCGAGCGTACACGATTTCTTCTTTTTCTGTTTCTATTTTTAAGTTCGATCGCGGATAAGCAACGCACAGCAACACGTAACCTTCCGCCTGAAGTTCGGGACTGACGCCCATACCATCGGTTTGATCGACTTCCCCTTCAATAATTTTTGCAGCACAAGTAGTACAAACTCCAGCATTGCAGGAACTGGGCAACTCAAGGCCCGCAGCGCAGGCCGCCCGCAGAATTTGTTTGTCGAACGGCACTTCTACGGTATAGGTACTGCCTTGGTGGAGGAATTCAACTGTGTAAGTCTGGGACATATTTCTATCAATGATGGTAATTCTCGATTGCAATTTCCACTGTTTCTGCAAATCCAGCGATCGACATCTTACAGTTATTGGTGACTTTGTGCAATTTTACCGAAATTTTTTGCATTCAGGACCTACGCGCATACTTTATTTGTAGGGATTGCACTGCGCACCTTACTCCTTATTTCGATCGACTATCTCTTGCAAAGACTCGCCATTTTGTCAAGCAGCTTGCTCTAAATATTAGTATTTTTTAATACTCCCAAATGCAAGCTCCCAATCGCCCAAAGGCTTACTGATTTGAGGTTTGAGGTTTGAGGTTTGAGGTTTGAAGTTTTGCTTCACACAGATCGCCTACTACCCAACGCCTACTACCCAACGCCTACTACCCAACGCCTACTACCCAACGCCTACTACATTCTTCCTTCTTCCTTCTTCCTTCTTCCTTCTTCCTTCTTCCTTCTTCCTTCTTCCTTCTTCCTTCTTCCTTATACTTAATGAATTAAGCGTCTGCTGGATTTAAATGAATCATCACCCAAGTCGTGTAAGTGCCGATCGGACTCCAAAGTATATAAGGTAGTAATAACAAAGCCGCCGCCTCAGAAACTTGCAACACGCTCAAAGCTAAAATTACACTTAAAATAGCACCCGTTCCACCGATAACTGTTCCGACTTTGAGGCTGCGCAATTTGCACATCACGGGCGTGTAAGCAATCGTGGTTATTTCTAACAGCAAATACAAACCCATTCGCAACCAAGTTGACTCAGTACCCGGTTGTTTTTCCCAAACAATAACGGCCGACCAAGCAGCGCAAATAAAAATTACAGTCCAAATTAACGGAATAGCTTTTTCAAACACCAACCACCGAGGACGTTGCAGTCGGTTGAACCACTGGATATCGCTAGGTGAGATAATGTTAGCCGCTAAAGCTACTACAAATGCCACACCGCCGATAACCATCCAAGATTTAATCATTTCTCTACCCTTAGTTAGATTAACTGCTTAGATTAGACTCACATTTTCAGCTATTCGATCGCCACAGACATCAGTCTCCAGTCATAAATTTGTCTGACATTCACCAAAAACAAACTTCTTGCTCCCTCCCCTTAGTAAGGAGAGGGTTGGGCGGTATCAGTCAGGTGATATTGAAAGCGAGAAATCTATTTTTTTCAAAGCATTCAGTTAGCCCAATCGGTGGTGCTGTTCTAATTCTAAGCTGGGGTTGTCGGCTTTTTTAGGAACCAAAAGCGTGCTGTCATTGGTGGGTTGCAGCACAGCTTTAATGACTTGCAGAAAACGGTTGGGTTTCTTTGCTTGACCGTTGAGAACCCGACGATCCTGGACTTTTTGAGAAAGGTGCCTCATCACAGACAAATCAAGTTCATCGATGAAACGATCGGCAATTTTTTCTCCCATGAATTCAATAGCTTCTGAATACTGACCCGCCAGCATTTCGATCGCGTCGTAGGCTTCATCTGCAACTTGACTTGCCACTGTTCGATCTCGATCGACCGCTGTTTGAGAATTGCTGCGACGGCGGTCTAAAAGATTTTGATATTCAGCAACACTCATTCCTAAATTGTGAATGTGGTGGTGAGCGTGATCCATCAAATCTACTTCGCTGGGATAGAAGAAACCGCGAGTGCTATTGATACCGTGCAGTTTAGCCCAGCGACGCAAAATTGATTCATCTTGCAGTTGGTATCGTTCTAACATTTGAGCCGTACTCAGCTCTACTTCTGGTGTAACTTTGAAATCACTCATCGGTAAATCCTCAGTGGTGGTAAATTAATCAACCTGAAAGTCAATGCCTGCAATTTGGATGCTATCAAAAAATCACGATCGAGTTTCGGGCATTAAGAGAAAATTTAGAGCATTTGCTAGCAGTCGATCGAACTGTAGTTGTGCCAAGTGAGAGGGTTTCAGGGTAGCATATTTTTGAGCATTGTCTCGATCTCAAGCGGAATCAACTGCACGGTTAATTATATAGCTGATGAGATGATTTCAACGAATTTAAAAATAGGAATTTTTGCTTATTTAACTTGAATTTTTAGCAAGGTTGAGCTAAAATAGTGCCAACAAGCTTGCAATTAATAGTTTTAGTACTGCGATCGAGATTCTTGCTATGCCTACCTACGATTATTTCTGTCCCAGCAACAACCAGAAGTTGGAAGTTTCGCACAGCATGAACCTGGAAGTTTCTACTTGGGGTCAACTGTGCGAGTTAGCGAAGTGCGAACTCGGGGAAACTCCCGAAGATGCGCCGGTACGCCGCCTGCTGAGTGCGCCGAGGCTGATTAAGCCGACATCCGATACGGATTACAAAAGTCAGGGATTCAGCAAATATGTTAAACGGGATGAAGGAGTTTATGAAAATGTGACAGC